>JAPWVA010000006.1 GCA_028275245.1 Actinomycetota bacterium | reverse complement strand
CCTTTTTCCGGCAAAGCCTCTCCACCCCCCGTAGGTACTCCTGGGTGGAGGGATGGACTCCCGCCTCCCCCTGTACGGGTTCCAGCATCACCGCCCCCACACGGGAATCCTCCAGGGCCTCCTCCATGGCCCCCAGGTCGTTGAAGGGCACGTGGACGAAGCCCCCGGGCAAGGGCGAGAAGGGAGCCGCCTTCTCCGGCTGCCCGGTGGCCGCCAGAGAGCCCAGGGTGCGCCCGTGGAAGGCTCTCAAGGCCGAGACCACCCCGTATCGGTCCTCGCCCCTCACTTGCCTCATGTATTTGCGGACCAACTTGATGGCAGCCTCGTTGGCTTCGGTACCGCTGTTGCAGAAGAAAACCCGCCCCGGGAAGGACTTCTTCAAAAGCTCGGCGGCCAACCTCAACTGCGGCTCGGTATAGTAAAGATTGCACACGTGCTGCAGCCTCTGCGCCTCCTCCGCCACCGCCCGGGCCACCGCCGGGTGGGCATGTCCCAGGACGCAGGTGCCCAGTCCGGCGGCCAGATCCAAATATTCCTTCCCCTCCCGGTCCCAGAGGCGGGTTCCCCGGCCCCGCACGAAGAGCACCGGGAAACGGCGGTAGGTGGGAAAGAGGCTTTCCCTCTCCGCCATCACCGCTTCCTCCAGGCTCATCGGTCCTATCATCGAAACCCCTTCCTTTCCCGGCACGACGTGGCGAACCGGCCATCACCGCCATCCCAACGCCAGGGTCCCGGAATCATCCCGTTACCATCGGAACGTTTACAATCGGAACCCCCGGAGGCAACCCCGTTGATCGTTATCATAAGCTCCCTGCACCCGGGATTCGACCTCCCGGGGAACGGCCCGGGTTCTCGGCTGAAGTTGCGCCGTCCCAGGGCCAACGGACATCCCGAAGGGCATCCCTGGTGGAAGGTCCCCGGGGAAAGCCCAACATGGGCCCGCTCATTCACCCCATGGACCACCGGGATCCGGTCCTACCCGGCATTCTCCCGGGCTCCAAACTCACCAGGGGACTTCCCTGGGTTCCCGTGCCTCCCCCGCGGCTCCTCCCCCGAGTGGGAGACCCTCAGGGACGTATCATGGTGCCCACTCCGGAGCCGGTGAAGAGCTCCAGTATGAGGGCGTGTTCCCGACGTCCGTTGATGATGTGGGCCCGGTGAACGCCGCCGCGGACCGCCTGCAGGCAGCTCTCCACCTTGGGGATCATCCCCTTCTCCAGCAGTCCTTCTTCGATCATCCTCTCGGCCTCCCCACAGGAAAGCTCCGGAACCAGGCTGGAAGGGTCCCCGAGGTCCCGTAGTATGCCGTCCACGTCGGTGAGGTAGACGAGTTTGTAAGCCCCCAGGGCCTCCGCCAGCGCCCCCGCCACCATGTCGGCGTTGATGTTATAGCTCTGTCCTCCTTCGTCCACGCCTATGCTCGCCACCACCGGTATGAACTCGTCCGCGATTAGGTCATGCAGGATGCGGGGGTTGACCCTATCCACCTCCCCCACGTAACCCAGGTCCACGGTGCCCCCAGCACCTTGGTGCACCTTCTTGCGGGCCATGATCAGGCCCCCGTCCTCTCCGGATAGCCCCACCGCCAGCGTGCCGTGCTGGTTGATGAGGTTCACTATCTCCTTGTTCATCTTCCCCACCAGCACCATCTTCACCACATCCATAGCGGCGGCGTCGGTCACCCGGTGGCCGTCCACGAAACGAACCTCCAGGGACAGCCGCCGCATGAGGTCGGTGACCTGGGGCCCCCCTCCGTGGACCACCACGGGGTTTATCCCCACATAACGCATGAGGACCACGTCAGAGGCGAACCACTCCTTGAGCTGGGGATCCTCCAGGGCACTGCCCCCCACCTTCACCACCACTGTCTTCCCGTAGAACTCCTTGATGAAGGGGAGCGCCTCGGTCAATATGCGCGCCTTGGCCTTTTCGTTCTCCATGGAACACCTCCCCACACCGGGCCGGTCCTGAACTTAGGTCCGGTATTCGGCGTTAATGCGCACGTACTCATAGCCGAGGTCACAGGTGAGCACCTCCGAGACTCCCTCACCCCGGGAAAGCCTCACCGTGACCTCCACCTCCTCGCGGGAGAAGGCCTCCGCTGCCCTATCCTCCGGGTAGGGGGCGGGAACGCCGTCCCTGGCCAAGAGGAGGTCCCCCACCAGGACCTCGGTCCCCTCCTCCCGGGCATCGGGCAGGGCCGCACCCACCGCCTGCACTATCCGCCCCCAGTTGGGGTCTCCCCCGAAGAGAGCCGTCTTCACCAGCAAGGAGCCCGCCACCGCGAAGGCCACCGCCTTGGCCTCCCGGTCGTCCCGGGCCCCTTCCACCCTCACCCTCATCAGGCGCGAGGCGCCCTCTCCATCCCGGACGATGAGGCGGGAGAGGCACCGGCAGGCATCGAGCAAGGCCTCTTCCAGTTCCCCGGGGGAGGGCCTGTACCCGGAAAGCCCGCTGGCCAGGGCCAGGACCATGTCATTGGTGCTGGTGCAACCGTCGACGGTGATGCGGTTGAAGGTCTTCTCCACCGCCGCCCTCAAGGCAGCGCTCAGCACGCCCGGCTCCACGAGTGCGTCGGTGGTGATGAAGGCCAGCATAGTGGCCATGTCCGGGTGGATCATCCCGGCCCCCTTGGCCATACCTCCCACCCGGAATGGGCCGCAGTCCCATTCCCCAAGCTTGGGAAAGGAATCGGTGGTCATTATCGCCCGTGCCGCCTCCTCCCCCCCCTCCCGGGTGAGGCGCCAGGAGGCGGCGCGTATCCCCTCCAGGACCTTTTCCATGGGGAGGAAGTTGCCGATGGTACCGGTACTGGCCACCGCCACCCGGTGTGCGGGAATGCCCAAGAGGCGTCCCACCTCCCCAGCCATGGCCCTGGCATCGCCGCGCCCCCTTTCGCCGGTCCAGGCGTTGGCCACCCCCGAGTTGGCCACCACCGCCTGCAGGACTCCCTCTCGGGAGAGGTGTTCCATGGTCACCACCACCGGCGCCGCCTTGAAGGCGTTGCGGGTAAAGGTGCCCGCGGCGGCGCAGGGAACCTCTGCTTGGAGTAGGCAAAGATCCAAGGCTCCGCCCCTCTTTATCCCGCAGGACACTGCTCCCGCGCGGAAGCCCCGGGGGGCGCAAACTCCACGTCCTTCCAACCTCGTACCAGCTCCTTTCCTAGGAAACCTCCCCTCAGGGAAAGACCCCTAGGGCCAGCAGGCCCGTGGTCTCCTCCCAACCCATCATCAGGTTCAGGCACTGAATCGCCTGACCCGAGGCGCCTTTCACCAGGTTGTCGATGACGGCGGTGCATATGACCCGGCCCTCGCCGTCGGCATAAAGCCCCAGATGACAGTAATTGCTCCCGCACACATCCTTGGTCTGGGGATAAGAGCCCCGGGGTAGTACCACCACGAAAGGACAGTCCCGGTAGAAATCTCGGTAAAGCTCCTCCAGCTCCGAAGGGCCTAGGGATCCCTCTGTACGAGCGTAGCAGGTGGCCAGGATCCCCCTGCTCATGGGTATTAGGTGGGGGACGAAGATGACCCTGACTTCCCCGTCCCCGATCAGCCTCCCCATGACTTCCTCCATCTCCGGCGTATGGCGGTGCACCCCCACCCCGTAAGGCTTCACGCTACCTTCAGCCTGAGGGAAATGGGTGTCCAGGCTGAGGCTCCTGCCCGCCCCCGAGACCCCCGACTTGGCGTCCACCACCACCTCGCCCCTGCAGAGGCCTCGCGATAGGAGGGGGGCCAGCGCCAGCAGCGCGGCCGTAGGATAGCAGCCGGGTCCAGCCACCAGCGCTGCCCGGGCCACCTCGCCCCGGAAGAGCTCCGGCAGGCCGTAAACTGCCTCCCCCAACAGCTCAGGGTGACTGTGGGGCTTGCCGTACCATTTCTCGTAGGTTTCGGGGCGGGAGAAACGATAATCGGCGGACAGGTCCACTACCCGGGCTCCCCTCTCCCGCAGGGCTGCCACCGCCTCCATGGATTCCCCGTGGGGTAGGGCCACGAAGAAAAACTCGGCCTCCTCCCACGCCCGGTCGGGGTCGAAGGGGCGGTAAACCATGTCGGCATAGGGGAGAAGATGGGGATACAGGTCCCCCACCCTCCTGCCGGCGTAGGACTGGGCAGTCACCAGCGACACCTCCACGCCGGGGTGGGCGGCCAGGAGGCGCATGAGCTCCGCCCCGGTGTACCCGGAAGCCCCCACGATTCCCACCTTCAACCTCAGGTCGCACCTCCCGTGAGACACAATGGGCTCGTGGCCAACGACATGTACCTAATTATGCATATATTTTCAGTACTATCAATAATTTATGCAACTATTTACAATCTTTTTCCTTCCTGTCCCCCCTCGCCCGGCACCGGGGGGTCCTGGTCCCAGCCAGAAGGCTTAAAAGACCCAGCACCAGGAACTCTGCGGCCGTGTCCTCGCCCAGGCCACCCGTCTTCAGGTCGGCCTCCACCGAGGCCAGATGGAAGAGGGCTCGGGCCGTGCTCTCCAGGTCCCACACCGCGGCGTGACGACGGAGGTACCGGTCCAGCCTCCAGGTTTGACTGCCCAGGTCCATGCGTCGGGCGATCTCCGCGTCGGGGTACCCCTCCCGCGAAAGGGCGTGGTATAGAAGGAGCTGCCGAAAGTGAAGGGATAGCGCCCTCAAAAGGTGGGTGGTACTCCCTCCCCTCGCCATCCACTTGCGCAATACGCGCAGGCTCCCGTCGGCATCCCCCGTCCCCACCCTCTCCACGATCTCATAGACCTGGTAGTTCTCCCGGGGAGTGACCAGGTCCACCACCTCCTCCAGTCCCACCGCATCCCTTCCCTGGTGGTACTGGGCCACCTTGTCCACCGCTTTCTCCAGGGCCAGCAGGTCATTCCCCAGGGCCTCCGCCATGTAGACCGCCGCCCTTCCGTCCACCTTAAGGCCCCTTTCGGCGAACCTCTCCTTAATCCAGAGGGGGATCTTATCTCGGCGCCGCTCCACCTTCTTGGCCATCCCCTTGGACTGGAGGGTACGTAACAGCGGGGAACCCTCTCGGAGCCCCTCCGCCAGCAAGACCAGCACCGTCTCCTCCGCCGGCTGGTCCAGGTATCTCTCAAGCTGTCTTACCTCGGAGGGAGTAAGGGCCTGGGCTCCCTTCACCACCAGGTACCTCCGCTCCGATCCGAAGGGGAGGACCTCGGCCGCCTCCAGCACCTCCGAAAAAGGCGTCTCTCCCGCCTCGAAGACCTGGAGGTTCAGGGAAATGTCCCCCTTTCTGGACCAAGACCTCTTCAGCTTCTCCAGCTCTTCCTCCAGGAGCAAGGGTTGATCCCCGTAAAGGAGAATCACCTTGGCCTTCAATCACCGCACCTCCGTCATGCTCCCGCCCCCAGGGCACCGGGTCCCATCGCGGCGGGCGCTTACCGCGCGCACCAGGTCGTTCCCGCAAGGACAGTACCTGCCCCGGCCACGGAGCAAAGGCAATCTCGGCGGGAGGGGAATCTCCTCCTCCGGCCTCCCTGCCCCCCTCCCGGGAAGTCGACCCCCGCCCCTCGACCCTTATGCGTCCCTCCTCCGCCCTTACCACTATATCCCCCGACTCATCGGTGCGAAACACGCGGCAACCCCGCCGCCGGAGGGCCTCCAGGGTATCCGCCGCGGGGTGCCCGTACTCGTTGGGAGTCCCCACGCTGATCACCGCCACCCGGGGTTTCACCGCATCCAGGAAACGGTCGGTGCTGGCCGAAAAACCGCCGTGGTGGGGCACCTTCAGCACGTCGGCCCTCACGGTGGCTCCCCTCTCCAGCAAGCACTCCTGCCCTTCCTCCTCCACATCCCCGGGAAAGAGGAAGGTCACCCCCTCCAGCTCGAGGGATATCACCAGGCTCGCTTCGTTCTGGGAGAAGTCCGTCTGTAACTCCCCGCTACCTTTCCCCACGCCCAGAAAGGAGGGCCCTCCCACCAAGCGCAGGGCCAAGCCGCCCACCTCCACCGTTTCCCCACCGCCCAGCTCCACCACCGGCACCCCCATCGCGGCGGCGGCTTCCAGCAGCCTTCGCTCCGCCCCTTCACCGGGCGGCAGGGAGGGCCTCGCCAGCACCCCTACGTAAAGCCCCTCCAAGACCTCGGCCAGACCCCCCACGTGATCCCGATCCCCGTGGGAACAGATCACGGCATCCAAGCAGTGGATCCCCAGGGCCCTGAGCTTTCCCCTTACCAGAAAGGGGTCCGCTCCCCCGTCCAGCAAAACGCGCTCCCCTCCCGGGCCAACCAGCAGGGCCGAGTCTCCCTGACCCACGTCGAAGAAGGTGACGGAGGGTCCTTCTCGGCCGACCAGGCCGGTGGCCACCGGGAAATTCCAGGCCACCGCCAAAACCAAGAGCGATGCCACTCCCACCGCGGCCAGCCTCCATGCCCTGCCCCGCGTCAGGCCGAGGGCCACCAGCGAGATGCAAAGGAGACACAATCCAGGGGCGGGAAGGAAAAAGGGCAGGTCCAGCCGGCGGCCCAGTGCCCCGAATATCTCGGCGGCATGAAGGAAAACGCGGGCAAAGGGACGGGCTAATGCGAATCCGAGGTGCGACACGGGCAACCAAGCGGTGCCGGCGAAGCCCAAGACCAGTGGGGGGAGAAGGATGAAGGGCACCAACGGCAGGAGCACCGCATTGCTCACGGGGGCCAGCAGCGGGATCTCCCCGAACCTTCCCAGCATCACCGGCGCTACCGCCAGCTGTGCCGCCAAGGCCGCCAGTAAAGGTTCCGCGGGCCGAGGAATTCTCCTTCCCCAGCGCTCCCTAAAAACCGGGTAGAGGATGACCATGCCGGAAGCCGCGGAATAGGAGAGCAGGAAACTGATGGATAGGACTGCGCGGGGAGATCCCAGGGCTCCCATCAACAGGGCCGCTCCCAGGGTGGCCACCGGGTCAGGCCTCCTCCCGGCCAGCGAGGCCGCAGCCGCCAGGGTGGCCATGGTCATGGCCCTTCTCACCGAGGGGCTGGAGCCAGCGGCCAGAGCATAGACTAATACCCCGGGAAGGGCCAGTGCCGGGGAATACCTGCGTCCCGCCCCCAGCCTTTCTATCACTTTGATGAGCAGGGCCAAGAGTATGGCCACGTGTAGGCCGGAGGCGGCGCAAACGTGAAGCAGCCCGGATAGGCGCAGGTCCCGAATCTCCCGGCCTCCCAACTGCCGGTAATCACCCAGCACCATTCCCCGGATCAGGCATTCTTCCTTACCCTTTCCCCTCCTTTCATCCATCACCACGCCTCGGAAGGTGGCAGCCCACTTAAGCCAGGGACTGGAGGGACCTTTCTCCCGGCTCCAGGCGAAGGCCCTGAGGATCCCTCCTGCCTCTCCTTCCGCGCGGGAAAAGGTCCGGAGACGACCCTCCACCTTCCAATACTCGCCCCAGCGGGGCGCACCCGCTCCCCCGCGCCCCCCTTCCCCCGGCCCTCTCGGCCTCCCGGGAGGACGTAGGAGATACAAATCTCCCCGGCGGGGAAGGTCCCCGGTCACCACTTCCCTGACCTCCAAGAGCAGGTATTCCCCCTCCCCCGTCCTCCTCTCCGCCTCCACCCTACCCCTCAGGACCACTTGCTCCTCGAGTCCCTCTCGACCCTTGTAGCGGGATGCCTCTATCCCACCCGAAATGAGCCCTAGGCAGAGAAAGACCGGGGGGAGCAGCAGGGCCCATCCCCGATCTGTTCCTCGAAGCAGGGAAAAGGCCGAGAGGAGCATCGCCCCCAGGGCGAAGGTCAGGGGCCAGAACCCATGGAAACCCCGGAACGCCAGCACGATCCCGGCTGCAGAGCAGCACCCTAGAAGCAGCAGGCGCATGCGATAGAGCAAGACCAGGTTCATACTTCCACCCTATCCCGCAGTTCCCGGAGCTTCACATCCAGCAGGGTGGTGAGCCGACGGGCGGCCTGGTTCATACCTCCACCCGATCCCGCAGTTCCCGGAGTTTGCTCTCTCCGATCCCCTTGACCTTCTTGAGGTCCTCCACCCTCCTGAAGGGCCCATTCCTCTCCCGATACTCCACGATCCGGGCGGCCAAGGTAGGCCCGATCCCCGGGAGCTTCTCCAGCTCGGAAGCGGGGGCGGTGTTCACGTTCACCTTCCCCGACGAAGCGGTGCCGGCAGGCATTTGGCCCCGGCGGGGCACATACACCCTCTGCCCGTCCTCCAGCTTCTGGGCCAGGTTGAGTCCCTCCAGGTCGGCCTCGGGGAGGGGGCCCCCCGCCCTCTCCAGGGCGTCGGCCATCCTGCTCCCGGCAGGAAGGCGCTGGATGCCTGGGGATTTTACTGCCCCCGCCACGTAGACCACGATCTCGGTGGGCCGCCCTTCCTCCTCCGCCGGAACTGTCCCTATCACCTCCACCTTCCTCTCCCCAGGCGGACGGAGGAGGAAGAACCCTGCCGCAGCCAGGAACAGAACCAAAAGGACTAAGGCCCCTTGCTTCCAGCGGGGAAGGGACTTCCACCTCTTCCCCCATTCGCCCATCCTCTCAAGCATCCTTAACGCTCACCTCCTATAGGTCCGCGAAGACCCTGGCATCCCGGGGCATCGGGAAAACCGAGCCTGCTCGCCGCGACTCCGGGCAAATCCTCCCGAAGCCGTCCCTTGGGGAATTTGCCCTGCGCTTTCCGGAAGACGCACCCGCTTCCCCTGGGAAGCGTCTAGGCGCCCGCCAGCGCTGCCCTGCCCTTCGCGCGGAACAACCCGGCCCTGGATGGAGGTGAAACGACAAAGTCAGGTCCCCAAGGGTCGGTGAACCGCGGTGTAACTTGCGGCAATGTAGCTTGCTGACTTCAGGATGGTTTCGGATAACGCTGGAATTAACCCCGGCTAGGTGGGACCGGGACGCTTCGAGGAAACGCTGCCCATCTTCGAGGAAACGCTGCCCATTAATCACATGGTTCCCGGGGCCTGCCACCGGCATCGAGCCCCTTCGGCTCTTGCGGGCAATCGCCCCGAATCCGCTCCAGCTCCCGGGCCCGGTACCGGATCCGGGAGGGCGATCTCGAGATGATCTCGAGGTGATCTAAAGAGAACTACAGGGATCGGGTGATCCGAGCTGCCATAGGCCGAGTGGCCCGGGCCTGCTTCCGGTTAGGGACCGGCTCCCGCCCCTTCCCCGGCCGGCCACTCATCCCACCACTATGTTCACCAACTTGCCCGGGACCACCACCACTTTCCTCACCTCACGGCCCTCAATGAAACGCAGGACCTTGGGGGAGCTGAGGGCCACCTCCTTCATCTCCTCCTCGGAGATGTTGGCATCCACCTCTATGCGGTCCCGGACCTTGCCGTTCACCTGGGCCACCATGGTGATCCTCTCGGACCTGGCCAACTCCGGGTCGTATTCCGGCCAAGGCTGCTGGTGCACGCTGAACTCTCCTCCCAACTCCTCCCAGAGCTCTTCGGCGATGAAGGGCGCGAAGGGAGCCAGCAGGAGCACCAGTGCCTTTATGGCCCCGTGTCCTTCGTAGGTGTTGAAGGCGTCGGGCGAGGCCTCCATGATCCTGTGAAGGCCGTTGGTGAACTCCATGATGGCTGCGATGGCCGTGTTGAAGGCAAAACGTTCGATGTCCTCGGTTACCTTCTTTATGGTCTTATGGGTGAGATGGCTCAATTCCTTGAGCACCCGGGACTCCTCGGGCACCGGCTGGGTCTTGAGGGTCAAGACCTCCAGGTACCGATGCACCAACCTCCAAACTCGGTGAAGGAAGCGGTGGGCCCCTTCGATTCCCGCGTCATTCCACTCCTTGTCCGCCTCGGGCGGGCCGAGGAAGAGGATGAAGAGCCTCAATGTGTCCGCCCCGTAGGTGTCTATGAACTGCTCCGGGGTGATGATGTTCCCCTTGGACTTGCTCATCTTGGCCCCGCCCATCACCACCATCCCCTGGCAAAGGAGGTTGGTGAAGGGCTCCGGGAAATCCACTAGGCCCATATCCATCAGGACCTTCGTGAAGAAGCGTGAGTAGAGCAGGTGGAGTATGGCGTGCTCTATACCGCCTATGTACTGGTCCACCGGAAGCCAATAGCTCACCTTCTCCTTGTCAAAGGGGGCCCTGTCTTCCCGGGGGCTGGCATAGCGCAAGAAATACCAGGACGAGTCCACGAAGGTGTCCATGGTATCCGTCTCCCGTTCCGCCGGACCCCCGCAGCGAGGACAGGTAGTCTTCCGGAACTCCTCGGAGCGCTCCAGGGGAGAGGGTCCCTCGAACACGAACTCCACGTCCTCGGGGAGAAGCACCGGGAGATCCTCCTCGGGCACCGGCACCATGCCACACCGATCGCAGTAAATGATGGGGATGGGAACACCCCAGTACCTCTGCCTTGATATCAACCAGTCCCTCAAGCGGTAATTCACGGCCCTTTTACCGAAGCCCATCCTCTCCAGGTAATCGGGGATTTCCTTGGTCCTTCCCACCTCGCTGTCCAGGCCCTCGAAGGGTCCTGAGTTCACCATGATCCCCGGGTCGACGTATGCGGCCTCCATGGCCTCAGGATTCAGGTCGCGGTCGGGCGGCTGGACTACCACCCGGATGGGGAGGCCGAACTTGCGGGCGAACTCGAAATCCCTCTGGTCGTGGGCGGGCACCGCCATCACGGCGCCCGTGCCGTATTCCATGAGCACGAAATTGGCGGTCCAAACCGGCACCTCCTCCCCGTTCACCGGGTTCACGGCATGTACCCCCAGGAAAACCCCGTCCTTTTCCACCTCCAGGGAGGTCCTCTCTATGTCGGAAACGCCCCGAAGCCTCTGACGGAAGGCTTCCACTTCTTTGCGGTAAGGTGTTCCCTCGGTCAGCTCGTCCACCAGCGGGTGCTCGGGCGCCAACAGGAAGAAGGTCACGCCCCACAGGGTGTCCGGGCGGGTGGTGAAGATGGGTACCTCGTGCCCGGTCTCCTTGATGCGGAAGACCACCTCACAACCCTCGGAACGGCCGATCCAATTACGCTGCATCACCAGGACGCTTTCCGGCCATCCCGAGAGGAGCTTCATATCCTCCAGCAACCTTTCCGCGTACTCGGTGATCCGCAAGAACCACTGGTTGAGGAGCTTCTTCTCCACCACGGTATCGCAGCGCTCGCACCGCCCCTCCACCACCTGCTCGTTGGCCAGCACTGTGCGGCAGGAGGGACACCAGTTGGCCCTGGCCAAGGCCTTGTAGGCCAGACCCCGTTCGTAGAACTTCAGGAAGAACCACTGGGTCCAGCGGTAGTATTCCGGGGAGCAGGTGGAGATCTCCCGGCTCCAGTCATAGGAATATCCCAGCCTCTGGAGGCCCTCCTTGAGCAGGCCGATGTTGGTGTAGGTGTAGCGAGCCGGATGCACCCCCGACTTTATGGCGGCGTTCTCCGCCGGCAAACCGAAGGCGTCCCAGCCCATGGGATGGAGGACGTTGTAGCCCCTGCGGCGGTAATAGCGGGCCAGGACGTCTCCCAGGTTGTAATTGGCCACATGCCCCATGTGGGCAGGACCCGATGGATAGGGGAACATCACCAGGATGTACTTCTTCTCCCCCTCACCATCAGGGGTCCGGTAGATATCCGTCTCCTCCCAGCGTCGGCGCCACTTCTCCTCGATCCGTGAGGGGTCGTATCTCTCATCCATGGGCTATCCTTTCCGTTCCTGCCAATTCCCAGAACCGCTCCTGATCCACTTTTCTTAACGGGCCCGGAACCGATCACCGGATTGAGATCGACCGCACGCTTCCAGCCACCTGGCCGCTTACCGGGTACCCTTTTGATTGTGCCGGGTACCCTTCCCGTTTCTTGCTTAAAGTTAATGGATAGGGTGCATGGATACAAGGGAAACCCCGGGCTGAGGGGGCTCCCATCGGCAGCATCCCGCCCCTCCGGTACCGGCCTGATGACCTGCCCCAAAAACCCTTGGCCAAGACCCGTGTACGGGCCTCTTCCCGCCAACCCCGACCCAAATGACATCCGAGCAGTATTACTAACTTGGCCAAGACCCGTATACGGGCCTCTTCCCCGCCGGCCAAGGCCCTCATTATCCCGGAAGCCCCTCTCTCCCCGTCCTCCACCAGTGCCTGGACACCTTCGCCCGAAAAGCCCCGGCCCCGCACCGCCCCTGTCACCATCCACGGACCCTCCCTGGTCTTGGCCAAGCTCACCACTACAACATAAACATGTTATATAACTTAATCAACATATTTCAAGATCATACCTTCCCATGGTGACATGAAGGAGCCGGGAAGAGGAACCGTTCACCCGGGGCGCGTACAAGCTGGGGTCCTGACCCTCTCCGGGTGAGAACGCGAGGCCCTCACCGTCCACCCCTTCCCGGCCACCGAAGCCGCCCCGGGCGCCGGTGCAGGATAAGGCAGCGGCGATCCGCCATCTGCGTCATCCGGTCCAGCGTGACGTCCGGCGGAGGAAGCGTCGATCCCACCCGCATAGGGAAAGGAGACCACGGCGGGTACGAAGTCTAGGCCGCTGATCAAACCCACAGCCTGCCAATGATTACGGGGTTTGAGAATCCCCGCGGGTGAAGTTGGAAAACCCTTTTTCCTCTGCCGCCGCCTTATCCGCCGCCTCATCCTTTTCGAGCCGGATACACCTTCTTCGAGCCGGATACCCTCACGCCCTTCTGGAACAGGGTCCAGGAACCGCAACGCTACCCACGAGACCCGGAGGATACGGCGAAATGCATTGCCCTGCCCTCGCAAGGAAGTGAGGGTATTGTCCTGCCCTCGCAAGGCGATTGAGAGGGGCGGTTGGGAAATCTTGTGATCTATTTATTGAAATCCTTTCCCAGGCCCGATGAAATGGGTTTCCCTTCCCGGCAAGGACTGCCTCGGGAAAGAACAGGCAAAGAAAAACCCCTTTACGGTCATCTTCTGCGGGGATCCACCGCGCCCCTCACTAGGCCAGGTCCCCCTTTTGCCCGGCCTGCGTCTCACGCCTCGCAGCCTCATCCTTGGGCACGTCCTCCTCGGTGAACCCCACCTCCACTATCTCCTCCACCGGCAGGGGCTTCTTTCCCTTACCGTAGAGACCAAGCCAGCGGGCTATCTCCCGCAGGTCCTCCTCGGTGAGCTCGGCCCCGGGAACGTAGGGCCTCCACAGCGCGGTGGGCCCGGGCCTATGCTTCTCCTTGAAAACGCGGTCCCCGGGCCGACGTAGCTCCCAGAGACGTTCGTTCTCTGCGTGCCTCCTGCCAAGGACCAGGAGGTTGCCCCGGATCCAGAACTGTCTCCCCACCTTCACCAGCTCCACGTCCCCTGCATCGAAGTCTCTTGTGGCTTCCATGAGCGCCCTCAAGCGCCGTGAAAACCCCGGATCGGTGAGCAAGCAACCCCCGGCGGGGGTCTGATACTCCCCTATCCCCCATTCCTCCGCTAGCCGCATCTGCCGCTTCCTGGACCGCCCCCTTATGTCCAGCAATCCCTCCCGGTCCACCCAGCCCTGGATCTCGGGACGGGTGGGGGGGAGCAGTTTCGCCGAGAGGGGACGCAGGAGGAGGTCACCGGCCCCCGAGAAACGGGCCACCAAGTCCAGGGCCTGGCGGTTCTGGGACTTGGGCCTTTCCCCCAGCACCTCACCCGTGGCCACGAAGTGCGCCCCCAGCTGCTCCATCCTCTCCAGGGCCACCCTTACCATGAGCACGTGGCAGTCGATACAGGGGTTGAGGTTCTTCCCATAGCCGAAACGAGGGTTTTTCACCACCTCCAGGTGGGGGTCAGTGATATCCACCACCTCCAGGGGGATGCCCAGCTGGGCCGCCGCCTTCCTCCCTCCCTGGCTGCCGAAGAACGGGGTGGTGAAGGTGATGCCCACCACCTCCACGCCCAGGCGGCGCAGGAGCTCGGCAGCTAGGACCGAATCCAGGCCCCCGGAAAGCAGCACCAGTGCCCGGGGCCTGAAACCCCTGGGGGAGTCGATCTTGCCTTCTCCCTCCCTTTCTCGCCGAGGCAACTATACCTCCACCAGCCCCGCCTAACCATCCCAACAGGGTACACCAATAGAGTCGTTAAGGTACAGGCCAATATCCAGGCCATCATCAAGGGATGGGTAAGGGTTCCGCCTTCTTCCCCTCCGCCGCCTATCGGTCCCACCAGGCGATGCCAACTATTATACCCGCGATACTCGCTGGGTGGAGCAACCCTCCGTATAAGCGGCGCTGGGGGCGAGACGAGCCGGTCCGGGATCCCGGTAAGGTGGAATTTGCGGAGGGCCCCCGCTCCTTCTCCCCGACCCGGCCCCGGAGCAGTGTGGTTGATACCCCTGAAGATACGGGCTCCCATAGGGCTCGGGGAATTCCGCCCGGCGGAAAGCGTCGACGGTGGGAACCACGGTCACCACGGTATTGTGTGATCCTGGATGGCCGGGGGAAACCTATCCGCTGTGGCTCTCCGGACCAGGGCGCTTACCCCTCTTGGAGCGGCCCGGCAGTCGTTATCTAATACCGGGGGCAGCGGACGTCCCCTGCAGGCCCTCGGGAGTCGACTTACCAGTTCCCAGGGCAGGGAGCCTGGGAAGGGACGCGGGCCCGGACGGTCTTGATCTAAGCCCTACCGGAGAAGGGAAGGGGAAAGCGGGAGGAGGAATCCCTTCACGCGTCCGCTCGGGGGGTGAGGAGGGAGAGCCAGCGAGGGGACTTCCGGGGATCTCATAATCTCCCCTTGGGGCACAGAGGCCGTACGACCTCATAATGTCCCCCTGGGGCACAGAGGCCGTAAAGCAGCATTGCCGGTATGGGATCCGGGAACTCCACAATGACCCCTTGTGCCCTTCTTATGGGACTGGGTTCTCCGCTCACCTTCGGGGAGATCTACCGCCGAGCCGACCGCCAGCCGGGCTACCAGGGGGAGCCCGGGATGGCGCTTTTACCGGGCGTGGAGAAACATCGCTTTTCCCAAGAAGGAAGCCACTGCCCCGGTCCCTAGCCAACGCGTCAAACGCCGGGGTGGGAGAGGACCGACACTACCACCACCAGCACCAAAACCACGGTGAGGAAGATGTTCACCGCGCCCAGGATTATCCCCACCACGGCGTAGGCATCTCCCTCGTATAACTGGGGGTTCTCCCTGATGCGGCTCCTCCCCAGGATCCCCAAGACCAGGGCCGCCACCGCCGGGAGGAAGGGCACCAGGAAGAAGCTCACCAACCCGCAGATGAAAGAGGCCATGGCCATGGGCTCCACTCTGCGGGGAGGCACCGAGTAGGTGGGGTAAGGATAACCGGGGGGAGGGGGAAAGCCCCCCTGTACCGCCCCGCTCCGCATGTCCCAGCCGCAGTGGGTGCAGAAGGCGTAATCGTCCCTCAAGACCTTCCCACATCGGGGACACACCATCACGCCGCCCTCGCCGCTCCCTTCACTCTTCACCTGCTCTCTCCTCCAACTGGGCCAGGATCTCCAGCAACGATTCCACCTTCCTGGCCCTCCTCTCCAGACGTTCTTCGTGGCTGGACCTCAGCACGCCCCGGATGACCTCCATGAGCTTCCTGGGGTCAAAGGGCTTGGTGACATACTCGTCGGCCCCCTTCTTCCAACCCTCGAAGATGTCCCGATCGTCGGACCTGGCGGTGAGCATGATGACGGGAAGCTCCTCGGTCCGGGGATCGCTCCTCAGCCTGGCCAGGACCTCGAAACCGTCGATGCCAGGCATCATGATGTCCAAAAGCACCAGGTCCGGCAATTCCCGGGACATTAAATCCAGGGCGGACTGCCCGTCCAGCGCCTTCCAAGCCGTGAAACCCTCTATCTCAAGGATGGTGGCCAGGAGGTTCACCATGGTCTCGTCATCGTCCACGATGAGGATCTTCTCCTTCATCCTCCCCCCTTTTCGCCAGCCCGGTTTCGCCCGGAAGTTGAGGTCCCGCGAAGCCCTTTCCACCAGCTCCCCGCGGGCGCTCCCAGCGTCCGCCTTAC
>JAPWVA010000180.1 GCA_028275245.1 Actinomycetota bacterium | reverse complement strand
GGGAAAGGGCAGCGGCAGGTCGAAGAAGGAAGCCGAGCAGGAGGCCGCCAGGGCAGCTCTGGAGAACCCATCCTGGAGAGGGGGCAAGACCTCCAGGAACAGGGAGAGAAAGGCTAAGGAAGGGGGCTGAGAACATGGAGAAAGTGGGCATCGTGACCGACTCCACCGCTTACCTGGACGGCGATTACGTGCGGAAGCACGACATACGGGTCGTACCGCTCAAGGTCATCCTGGACGGCGTCTCCTACCGGGAGGGTGTGGACATCGGCCACGAGGAGTTCTACCAGCGCCTGAGGAAGCCCGGTGTCTTTCCCACCACTTCCCAGCCGTCGGCGGGGGAGTTCCTGGAGGCATACCGGGAGATGGCGGAGAGGTATGACGCCATCATTAGCGTCCACATATCGGGGGGTATCAGCGGCACCGTGGAATCCGCACGCTCAGCGGCCGGGGAGCTCGCCGACATACCCATAAGGGTGGTGGATTCCCTCACCACCTCCATCTTGCTACGCCGCATCATAGACGGCCTGGTGGAGGCCCGGGAGAGGGGAGCAGGTCTGGACGAGATGGCGGAGCTGGCGGAGGCCGCGGCCCGCAGCGGAAACCTCATGTTCGTGGTGGACACCCTCGAGTACCTTCACCGCGGGGGGCGCATCGGGGGAGCCCAGGCCCTGCTGGGTTCCATGTTGAGGATAAAGCCCATCCTCTACCTCCACGGCACCATTGACGCCCTGGACAAGGTGAGGGGGGAGAGGAAGGCGCTGGACCGCCTGGTGGAGATACTGACGGAGAAGATCGCCGGCCGCGAGGTGAGGCTGGGGGTCACCCATGTACAGGCGGGGGAGCGCATGATGGAGTTGCTGGATAGGGTATCCAGGGCCACGGGAGTGCCCATCTCCGAGATCCCCCACAACGAGACCGGCCCAGTGATCGGCTCCCATGTGGGGCCGGGTACGGTGGGGGTGGGTTTTTACGCCGTGGGCTGAGCTTCCTGTAAGGGTATGGCCCTGAGGGGCGCGGGCGATACGCTCCCGAGGTTCATATTCTGCGTGCTCGCGGGCCTATCGCGGTGCCTCCACCTTTCCGGGGAGTGCCAGAGAAGGCCAGCGTCCCTAAACAACCTTTCCCGGCACCTGGATATCCTGTCATCCCCGAGGTTTATCATTTCCACCGGCGGTTTCGCCCCGATGCCTTGCCCGGGGGAGCCCTGGGCTTTATGGGGAAAATGAGGGGAGACGGGGAAGGTGCGAGGGGGAGGAAGGAGGGAGAGCGCGGTCAGCGGAAGAAACCGGGATAGGAAGGCGAGATTTTCGCGGGTAACAGCAGAGGGGAAAGGCGCAAGCCAAGGGAGGCGATCTTGTATCTCAAGTCACTTGTCGCCAGGGGATTCAAGTCCTTCGCGGACCGGGTGGTCCTGGAGTTCGAACCCGGGATCTCGGTGATCGTAGGGCCCAACGGGAGCGGCAAGAGCAACGTGGCCGACGCAGTGCTCTGGGTCCTGGGCGAGCAGAGCCCCCGTAACCTGCGGGGCAGCCGCATGGAGGATGTGATTTTCGCGGGAAGCGCCACCCGCCCGCCCCAAAACATGGCCGAGGTATCCCTGGCCTTCGATAATTCCCGGGGAGAGCTGCCGGTGAGCTTCCCCGAGGTGGTGATAACCCGCAGGCTTTACCGTTCTGGGGAGAGCGAATATCTGCTCAACCGAACCCCCTGCCGCCTAACCGACATCCAGGAGATCCTGAGCGATTTGGGAATCGGCCGGGAGCTCACCGCGGTGGTGGGACAGAATCGCCTCGAGGCCATTCTCCACAGCAGCCCCCAAGATCGCAGGGCCTTCATCGAGGAGGTGGCCGGCTTGCGCAAGCACCGGCGAAGGAAGGAGAAGGCGCTGAGAAAGCTCGAGGACATGGAGGCCAACCTGGTACGGGTCAAGGACATCATCTCGGAGGTGAATCGCCAGCTCAGGCCGCTGGAAAGGCAAGCTCGCCTGGCGGAGGAATATCGGCAGCTGCTGGGGGAGATCAGAGACCTTTCCCTCAGGATACTGGTGGCGGAACTGGAGGACTTGAAGGAACGCTGGGAGGTGGGAAAGGCCAGAGAGGAGGAGGCCAAAAAGAGGCTGTCGGAGCTGGAAGTCCTCGTGGCTTCGTGGAAGGGGGAACAGAAGGGCAGGCAAGATGAGATCCGCAGGTGTCGACAGGCGCTGGATGAGATCCACGTCCTGGAGATGAGGGTCCTTTCCCTGGGGGAGAGGGTAAATTCCGCCCGGCGGTTGGGCGAGGAAAGACTGAAGCTCTATGCTGCCCTTTCCGGTGATCCCTCCCTGGACCGGGAAGAGTGGCAACGGAAGCACGAGGAGCTCCGGGCCCGCATCGAATCCCTTTCACAGGAGTTGGAGGAGGCCGTGGCCAGGAGGGAGGAACTGGTGGCACGGGAGGGAGAGATCGTGGCGAAGCGCCGGGATCTGGCGGCGGAGATCCAGCGGGCAAGGGACAGGAGGAATGGGCTGCGCAGGGAGGAGGAGCAGCTCACCCGGCGGTGGGAAGCCACCATGGCCAAGGCCAGAGGGTTGAGGGAAAAGGCGGAAGAGGCCTGCCAAGAGCTATCCAGGCTGGAGGCGGAGGAGGGGGAGATAAGGGAGTCCTTGGGCGGCCTTGAGGAAAGGAAGGAGGAGCTTTCCCAGGCGAAGAGGGAAGCCGAGGCCTCCCTAGCGGAGGTGGAAGACAGGATCGCTGCCCTCAGGTCGGAGGTTCGGAGGTTCGAGGAGAACCTGGAGGCAGTGGCCAGGAGGCAAGGGCGCACTTACCAGGAGGAGGCCCTGGTGGTGGCCCGATTGAGGGCCCTCCAGGAGCTGTTCTCCCGGCACATCGATTACGCCGCCGCTGCTTCACGGGTTGTCCGGGAGGGGGAAAGGATCCCCGGGGTTCTGGGAATTCTTTTGCACCTCTTGCGAATACCCCAAGAATGGGAGGAGGCCCTGGAATCCTACCTGGGACCTTGGTTATTCAGCGTGGTGGTGCGAAGGACCGAGGATGCCTTGAAGGCGGTATCTCTCCTCAAGGAAGAAGAGGCGGGCATAGCCGTTTTCCTACCCCTGGAGGAAGTGGATTCCTCACAGGCCGGGGAGTTAAAGGAGCAGGCCCGGTCGTGCGGGGGTACCCCCGCCTGGGAAGTCGTGGAGGCCAGCCCCGACTTAACCGACCTGGTGGATTTCCTCCTGGGGGACGTGGTCCTCTGCAAAACCCTGGAGGAGGCCAGGGCCAGGGCCGAGGTTTACCGGAAGCTCACCTTCGTGACCCGGGAGGGGGACGTCATCTCTCCCGGCAGGGCTGTAAAGGGCGGGGGACTGCCTCGCAGCCCCTTCCACCTGGTGGCCAAGAGGAGGGAGATCGAACAGTTACGGGAGATGCTAGACCTCTGCGATGAGGAGAACACATCCCTGGAGGTGCAGAGGAAGTCCGCTCTGGCCACCCTGAAACGGCTGAGGGAGGAGCTGGCGGCGGCGGAGAAGGAGAAGGAGGTCCTGGAGGGGATTCTCAACTCCCTGGAACGCGAGTTGGGAGAGCTACGGGTTAAAGGGGAGAACCTCTCCCGGGAGTTGTTGAAGATTGGGGAGCGGCTCGAAGCCCTTGGTAGGCGCAGGTCCTCCCTGTTGGAGGAGGCGGCAAGGGCGGAAAAGGAGGCGGAGGCCTTACGGAAGGGGCTACCGGCGGTGCAGGGGTCCCTGGTGGAGGCGGAGGAGCTCCTCTCGAATCTGAGGGACCAGGACCGGGAGCTGGAGGAGTTGTTGCATTCCGCCAGGGCGGAGAGGGCCTCCCTGGAGGAGAGGGTGTATCAACTGAGGGAGCGCAGGAAGGAATTGGAAAGGGAAGCTTCCCAGCCGCCCCCGCCCAGC
>JAPWVA010000179.1 GCA_028275245.1 Actinomycetota bacterium | reverse complement strand
CCCTCATCTCCCGCAGAATCGCCGGGTATCTCTTGGGGTTGGTCACCACGGCAACACTCTGGAAATTCTTGGCAGCCGCCCTGATGAGGGCCACCCCTCCGATATCTATCTGTTCCACCGCCTCCTCCAGGGTGGCGTCTGGCCGGGAAATGGTCTCGGCAAAGGGGTAAAGGTTGACCACAAGAAGGTCTATGGGTTTTATTCCCAGTTCCTCCAGTTCCTTCATGTGTTCAGGCCGGGAACGGTCGGCCAGCAGGGCGGCGTGGATACGGGGGTGTAGGGTCTTCACCCTTCCTCCCAGCATCTCGGGAAACCCAGTCACCTCGGAGATGGACGTGACCTCGATCCCTTCCTCCCTCAGCTTCTGCTCGGTCCCCCCTGTGCTTATGATCTCCACGCCCATTTCCCGCAGCTCGCGGGCGAAGGCCGCCACCCCTGCCTTGTTGGATACGCTTATGAGCGCCCTTTCGATCCTCAAGTCCCGGGACACCTCCCTCTTGTCTTTCCGTCCTCGTACCTTTCTCCCCGCCCCTCGGGGCTACCCCGAGAGACGCTGGAAGCACCCGCCCGGGGCGTGCTTTGTCACCCTCTTCCCCGGGTCTCGTCCTCCAAGATCCGGACCTTCCTGCCCTCCACCTTTAGCCTACCCTGACAGAACAGGCGGATGGCCTCAGGGTATAAACGGTATTCCACCTGGTGGAGCCTCTGGTGCAGGGTGTCCACGTCGTCGGTGGGAAGCACCGGCACCGCTTCCTGCAGGATGATGGGCCCCGTGTCCACTCCTTCATCGACGAAGTGGACGGTGACCCCCGTTACCTTGACCCCGTACTCCAATGCATCGGCCACTCCCGAGGTACCCGGGAAGGCTGGAAGGAGGGCAGGGTGTATGTTCATTACCTTCATGGGAAAAGCTTCCAAAAACGGCTTGCCAACCAACCGCATGTAACCTGCCAAGATGACCAGGTCCACCCGATGTTCCTCTAAGATGCGCACCAGCTCTCGGTCGTAGGATTCGCGATCGGGGAAAGAAGCTGGGTCCACGAAAACGGCCCTTATACCCCTTTTTTTCGCCCTGACCAATCCGTAAGCGTCCTTCCGGTCGCTGATGACCACCTCGATGGAGGCGTCGAGCTTGCCCTCCTCGATATGCCTGGCGATGTTCTCCATATTGGTCCCGCTCCCGGAGAGCAGCACACCCAAGCGGCAGGTCACGGCGCTCCTCCTCAACAGGTCAGGCAGATACCCCCGCTCCCTTCCCTGATCTCCCCGATGCGGAAGGCCTTATAATTCATAAGACCCAGGACGTGGATGGCCTGGCGGAAATCCTCCACCCCCACCACCACCGCCATGCCTATCCCCATGTTGAAGGTCCTGTACATCTCCACCTCGTCCACGTTGCCCATGTCGCGGATGATCTTGAAGATGGTCTGGGGATGCCAGGACGCCACGTCCACATGGGCGTCCACGTGGGGAGGCAAGATGCGGGGGATGTTTTCGATGAGGCCCCCGCCCGTTATATGCGCTATGCCCTTGACCTCCACCTCCCGCACCAGCCTTATGATGCCGGGGGCGTAGATCTCGGTGGGGACCAGCAACTCCTCCCCCAGGGTACCGCAAAGCCCGCGAAGCCGGTCGGAGGGGTCGAAATCGTTCATCTCGAAGAAAACCTTCCTCACCAACGAATAGCCGTTGGAATGAAGGCCGCTGCTCCTTATGCCCAGGATGACATCCCCCGGCTGGATAGCGGACCCGTCTATGATCTTCTCACGGTCCACCACCCCCACCACGAACCCCGCCAGGTCGTACTCCTCCTCCTCCAGGATGCCGGGGTGCTCGGCGGTCTCCCCTCCCACTAGGGCGCACCCCGCTCGCTGGCATCCCCTGGCTATGCCGGACACTATCTCCCGGACCTTTTCGGGCACCACCTTGCCCATGGCCAGGTAATCCAGCATGAAGAGGGGTCGAGCGCCGCAGGTGACGAGGTCGTCCACGCACATGGCCACCAGGTCGATGCCTATGGTGTCGTGCTTGTCGAGCATCTGGGCGATCTTGACCTTGGTGCCCACCCCGTCCACCGAGCTCACCAGCACCGGCTCCTTCATGCCCTCCAGGTCGAGACGGAAAAGGGCGCTGAAACCGCCTATTTTCCCCAGCACCTGCGGGCCATGAGTGGACGCTGCCACCTCCTTTATCAATCGCACCGCCTCTTTGCCGGCCTCCACGTCCACGCCGGCATCGCAGTAGGTCAAGCCCTCGGGGGGGCAGAACTCCTTATCCTCCCCGTTCTTCATCGAATCACCTTCCCTTCCAGCCTGAACTTGTCCGCCAGTAGGTCCTCGGGCACCGGTATGGGGTAATCCCCATCGAAGCAAGCGGTGCAGAAGTGCTCCTTGGGGCGGCCGGTCGACTTGACCAGGTTCTCCATACTCAGGTAGTGGAGGGTGTCAGCCCCAATGAAGCGCCTTATCTCCTCCACGCTTTTTGTGGAGGCTATCAGCTCCTTCCTCACGGCGGTATCGATACCGTAGAAGCAGGGGTACATGTCGGGCGGGGAGCTGATGCGCATGTGTATCTCCTTGGCCCCAGCATCCCGTAGCATCTTCACGATCTCCTTTGTGGTGGTCCCCCGCACGATGGAATCGTCCACCACCACCAGCCTTTTGTTCCTTATGTCCCTCACCAGGGGATTGAGCTTGAGCCTCACTCCCAGCTGCCTTATGGCCTGGGTAGGCTGGATGAAAGTCCTACCCACGTAGCGGTTCTTTATCAAGCCCTCCCCGAAGGGGATGCCGGAGGCCTGGCTGAACCCGATGGCGGCGGGAACTCCTGTGTCTGGGACCGGTATCACCACGTCCGCCTCCACCGGAGCCTCCTGGGCCAGGTACATGCCCATATGCTTCCTGGCGTGGTAAAGGTACATGTCATAAAGGACTGAGTCGGGGCGGGCGAAGTATATGAACTCGAAGATGCACAGGGATGGTTTTCTCTTCTCCATCACCTGCACGAAACGCAAGCCGTCCTCGTCGATGACGGCCGCCTCTCCGGGCTCTATCTCCCGGATGTATTCCGCGCCGATGATGTCCAGGCCGCAGCTCTCGCTGGAGATGGCAAAACCATCCATGTACCTCCCCACACAGAGCGGCCTTATGCCGTATGGGTCCCTCACCCCGACCAATCTTTCCTCCGTCATTATCCCCAGGGAGTAGGCCCCCTCCAGCTTGGGAAGCACCTCCGCCAGGCCTTCCACCAGATCGCCTCCCAGGTGGGGTGCCAACAACCCCGCCACCACCTCGGTATCGGAGGTGGAGCGGAAGACGAAACCCCGCTCCGAGAGTTTCTTCCTGAGGGAATCGGTGTTCACCAGGTTCCCGTTGTGGGCCACATAGACCGTCTTTCCTCCCTTGGTTGCCTGGATAGGCTGCGAGTTCTCCCAGGCCGTCTTCCCGGTGGTGGAATACCTCACATGACCTAAACCGATATGGCCCCGCAGGGTCACCAGGTCCCTCTCGCTGAACACCTGCGAAACCAAGCCCAGGTCCTTGAGGAGCATGGTGTCCCGGCCATTGGAGACGGCGATGCCGGCGCTTTCCTGGCCCCGGTGCTGCAGGGCGTACAGGGCGAAGTAGACGAGCTTGGCCACCTCGTCCCCCGGGGAGAAGATCCCGAAGATGCCGCAAAATTCCCGCTTTTCCTCGCCCATCACCTTCTCCTGCCTTTAAATGGCTGGTATTCCTTAGCGCCGCCGTCCCGGTACCCTCTCCGGCCGAGAAAGGGGTCTCGGCACTCCTCCACCGGCGCGGTAACATGCTGCCCTATGTCAGGGAGATCCCTCCTAGGCGCCGGGCCGGGTTTTCACCCTTCCACGAGCCGGAGGAAGGCCTCCTCCCGGAGCCGGGAGAGTTCCGCCACGGG
>JAPWVA010000178.1 GCA_028275245.1 Actinomycetota bacterium | reverse complement strand
CCAGCAGGAAGGGGAGGAAAAACGCCTTTCCCCTCCCCCCCTCCGCCGAATCTGCCGTCGGGCCAGGAGAGCTGGCACCCTCAACTGCGACTTCCCCGTTTCCGGGGGCGGAACTTTCCTCTGCGCCTGTTCCCTCCTTCCCCTCTCCGCTTTCGCCCGTCGACCCTTGCTCTCCCGCCATCGACTCCTCCCCTCCCGACTCCTGGGACGTGCTCGCCTGGCTCGCGGCCCTCCCTGGGCTTCGGAAGGGGGAGCGGACGGGGAAGGGCTTCCGGGCCAGGGCGCAAACGGCATAGGCGGTGGTCCAAACGGGGTTCATGTCGCTTCCCGCTTTCCAACGGAAATGGCCGTCGGGAGCCTGCATGGAGAGGACGAACCCCACAGGCGTGTTCCCTCCCTTGGACCAGCCCTGCCCTGCCGGGTCCTCTCCCATGGCCACCAGCGCCTGCACGCACCAAGCGGTGGAGGCGGTGTCTGAGGCCCCACCCGCATTGGAGAAGCCCCCATCGGGATTCTGTACCGAGCGGAGATAGGCCAGGGCCCTCCCAAGGGACTCATCCGAGGGACCGATCCCCGCCGCCCTCATCGCCATGATGGAGGCGGCGGTCATGTCTGGGTTGCTGACCTGGCCAGGGCTCACGCCCCAACCACCATCGGGGTTCTGCACCGAGCGGAGCCAGCTAACCGCCCCCGGCGGGACTGGTTCGCCCGCTGCCCGGTATGCCATTATGCCGAAGGCGTTGGAGTTTACCGCGTCCCCTATCCTCCCATCACCCCTCTGAAAGGAACGGACCTTCTCCACCAGGTTCACCCCGCCGAAGTCCCGCGGGTCCTCGCCGGCCGCCGTCGCGGCCAGCAGGGTTCTCTCGTAGTCGGTGACGCTGCTCCAGTTCCCCGCCTGGCCAGCCAGGAAATCCAGCGGCGAAAGCCCATTCTTCCTCACATCGTGGGGGTTCCTCTCAGCGGCACACAGGGCCATGACACACCATGCAGTGGTGGCGTCGGCTCCCCTGCTGGAGCGGCCGGGCTCGGCGAAACCGCCATCGGGCATTTGCCTCCCTTCCAGGTAAGAAATGGCCCGGGCAATGGTGTCTCCCGCCACGGCCGTTCTCATCGGGGAGGTTGGGAACGTCACCAAGACCGCGGAAATAACCATCACCAGCAAGATAGTCGCCCGGGACGCCGCTTTCCCTCTCGGATATCTCCGAAAAGCGATCATGCGTCGTCTCACCTCCGCGCTCGATACCCTCGGAGCCACCTCAATTCTGCACCCCTCCCGTGCCGGTAACCCGACTGGTTTCCCCTTCCGCAGGTGATTCCTCATAAGTCCCTCCTCCCGGCCCGTCCAGGGGCTCTATGACCCATTCCACCTTCAACTTCCCCCGAAAGCGCAGGAGAGCGGAGAACATGGTGGGCCCGAGGAGAATCGCGAAGGCCACGTTTCCCAGGGAATGGAAGAGGTCGAACCAGAAACTGGAAACCAACGCTGCCGTCAGGCTCCTCCAGTCCAGGGGACGTACGAAGGAAAACCAGTACCAGAGGTCCATCAGCCAGCCGAAGAGGAACCCCCAAAGGAATCCCACCCCGACCAGGAGCCTTAGGCCCAGCCTCGCCACCCTACCTCTCTCCCCCCGGGAGAGGGGGTGCAAAAGCCCCCCACTCACCCCGGTCAAGCCCCAGCCCAGCATCTGCCATGGCGTCCAAGGACCGTGGCCCAGGAAGAAGTTGCTGATCAGGGCGGCCAGCGCTCCCACCACGAAACCGCTCTCCGCGCCGAACACATAACCCGCCAGGAGGGCCAGAAAAGTCACCGGCTGCACCCCGGGGATGGCAGCGAACAGCACCCTGCCGGCGGCCGCCACCGCGGCCAAGGTTCCGGTCAGGGCGAGTTCCCGGGGACCCACCGCCTCCCCCTCGAAGCGCGCGAAGAGGTAGAGGAGAACCAATACCGCCATGAAAAGGGCATTCAGCGACCACCGGTCGAAGGGCGCAACTCCCTTTAAGCCGAGGTAGACCAGGGCCGCCAGTGCAGCGATAAGCACCGCAAAGGACAACGCCCCCCGGAGGCGGAAGGGCACCTCCTTCCTGATTTCCCGGCAGGTAGCACCCCGTCCCGAGGGGATAGCTATCCTGTCACCTTCCATTTACCCGCTCTTTCCAAATCATCCCGTTTTACTCGTAGCCGTCTCCCTCCGGTCCCTTCACTGCCTTTCTCCCTCACAGGGGTGAACCGGCTCTCCGTCCCGCACCGGCGACTCGCCCTTCCGTGTCTTCAGCGCCAGCTCCCTCAACCGCTCCACCGCCTCCCGCTCTGTGACCAAGCCGTCGCCGTATCCCCGGAAGAGCCTGCTCACCTGGGGTGAGAAGAAAAGGGAATCGCCCAGGACTTGCCGGGAAGGACCCTCCGCCACCACCTTCCCGCCACCCAGGATGGCGGCCCTCCTCGAGGCCGCCGCCGCGAACTCCACGTCATGGGTAACGGCCAGGAGGGCGCAACCATCCTCCTCTAGCTCCTCCAGGAGCTTCAACACCTTCTCCTTGGACGGGTAGTCCAAGCCCCGGGTGGGCTCGTCCAGCATCAACAGCCTGGGCCGGCCCACGGTCACCAGTGCCAGGGCAGCCAGTTCCCTCTCGCCGCTGCTCAGCTCCCAGGGATGCCTCTCCGCCAGGTGTTCCAAGCCGAGCCGCTCTAGATGACTGCGGGCCCTTCCCTCCGCCTCCTTCCCGGTCACCCCTCTAATGGAAAGGGAGAGGAGCAACTCCTCCCGCAGGCTCTCCCGCAAAAAAAGGCCACGGACGCCCTGGGGGCAGTAACCGACCTCACCCTTCAGCCTAGCCAGCCTTCCCGGGTCGATGTCCTCCCCCAGGAGACGCACCCTGCCGCGGGCCGGCCTTAGGAGGCCCAGCAGGCAACGGAGCAGGGTGCTCTTTCCCGCCCCGTTCTCCCCCAGCACCGCCAAGCTCTCCCCCGCTCGGAGGCGGAGGTCAATACCCTGCAGGGCCTCCTTACCCCCGGGGTACAGGTACCACAATCCCCGGGCCAGGGCCACTTCCTCCCCGCTTCCCATCCCCTCTCCCAGGTCCAGGTTAGCATGCCGGCGCAAACCGTCCGCCGCTCTGCCGATGAGCTGCCGACCCTGCACCACGGTGAGGGGTAACTCCTCCCACCCCGCCCGGGCGAATACCCGGGCCACGGGGGGGAGGAAGGGCTTCCCGCCATCCACTAGCCAGGACGCTGCCTGGCGGGGGTCCCCGTCGAAAAGGATCTTTCCTTCCTCCATGTAGACCACCCGGGAGGCGTAATGATAGCACCTCTCCAAACGGTGCTCGGACATGATCACGGTGATGCCCATCTCCTCATGTATGCGACGGACCAGATTGAGGAGTTCCTCCGCGCTCACGGGGTCCAGCTGCGAGGTGGGCTCGTCCAGCACCAGCAGACGGGGATAGCCGGCCATCACCGAGGCCAGGATCACCTTCTGAAGCTCCCCCCCGGACAAGGTGGGGATGAAAGCCTCGCGCAACCTGGAAAGCCCCATACCGGAAAGCATCTCCTCCACCCGGCGGGCTATGAGGCTGGGGGGGAGGGCCATGCTCTCCAGCCCGAAGGCGATCTCGCGTTCCACCGAGGTGGTCACCGCCTGGTCCTCTGGGTCCTGGAAGACCATACCCACCCAGGAGGCCATTTCCCGTGGGGAGCTCGTGGCCAGGTCCCTTCCCGCCACCCTGGCCCGCCCGGAAACCTTTCCCCCGTGGAAGTGGGGTACCAAGCCGTTCAGCACTCGCATGAGGGTTGTCTTGCCGCACCCCGTGGGACCAAGCAGGAGGAGGAACTCTCCTTCCTCCACCTGCAGGTCTATGCCTTCCAAGGCCGGCTCCTCCCGGCCAGGATAACGGTAGGTAAAATCCCTCAGCTCCACCAGAGCCATGGTTC
>JAPWVA010000177.1 GCA_028275245.1 Actinomycetota bacterium | reverse complement strand
GCCCTCTTGACCTCCTCGTTGTCCATGAGCTCGCGGGAGGTCCCCTCCAGGACTATCCTCCCGTTCTCCAGGACGTATCCGCGGTGGGATATGGAAAGCGCCATGGCGGCGTTCTGCTCGGAGAGGAGCACCGTAACCCCCCTCCGGTTTATCTCCTGTATGGTCTCCATGATCCTTTTCACCACCAGCGGTGCCAATCCCAAGGAAGGTTCGTCCAGCATGAGCAGTCGAGGGCGAGCCATGAGGGCTCTGGCGATGGCAAGCATCTGCTGCTCGCCCCCACTCATGGTCCCCGCGTGCTGGTCCAGCCTTTCCTCCAGGATTGGGAAAAGCTCGAATACCTCCCGGAAGCTCCGCCTCACCTCTTCTCGGTCCCGGTAGCGGGTGTAGGCCCCCATCATGAGGTTCTTCTTTACCGAGAGACGGGGGAACAGCCTCCTTCCCTCAGGGCAGAGGGATATTCCCATGCGCACTATGCGATCCGGTCTCATCCGGTGGATGGGCTCTCCCCGGAAGAGTATCTCCCCCGACCGGGGCTTAATTATCCCGCTGATGGTCCGAAAGAGGGTAGATTTGCCGGCTCCGTTGGCGCCCAGAAGGCAGACGAGTTCCCCCTCCTCAACCCGGAGAGAGACCCCGTGGATGACCTCGTGCTTGCCTATGGAACTCCTGACTTCCCTTAGCTCAAGCAATGCACTCACCCAGGTATGCCTCGATGACCGCTGGATCGCTGCAGACCTCTTGGGGCGGGCCCTCGGCGATCTTCACCCCGAAGTTCAGCACCACCAGGCGGTCCACCAACCCCATAACCATCTTCATCTTGTGCTCAATCACGCAGACCGTGATACCCGCCTCGCGGACCTTGCGGATGAGGTCGATGATGCGCCCGGTCTCCTCCGGGCCCACCCCCCCGGTAGGCTCGTCCAGCAACAGCAGCCGCGGCCTACCCATGAGGGCTATGCCGATGGCCAGCCTCTTCTGCGCCTCCTGGGGGATGGAACCGGCGAGCCTGTCGAAGTACTCCGCCAGGCCGGTGAAGGCCAGGACCTCCATCACCCTTTGGGTTATCTCTTTCTGCTCCCGCCTTGCTCGGGGAGTCCTGAAGATGACGTCGAGGATGTGGGAACGGGTCTTCATGCGGTAACCTATGGCCAGATTGAGGTAAACGGGGAGCTCCTGGAAGAGGGCTGTAGTCTGGAAAGTCCTGCCAATCCCTTCCCTGGCCACACGGTGGGGGGGCCAGCCGGTGATGTCCTTCCCATCCAGGCGTATCCTCCCCTCGTCCGGCCTGTAAGCGCCGCCGATGAGGTTGAAGAGGGTGGACTTGCCCGCCCCATTGGGTCCGATGAGGCCCAGTATGGAACCCTCCTCCACCGTGAAATCCACCTTGTTCACCGCCACCAGGCCGCCGAAGCGCTTGGTGACCCCGTCCACCTCCAGGATGACGCTCAACCCGCCACCTCCTCCCCAGGGGACCGGGCGGAACGCCTCTCCCTCGCCCAGTCACGCAGCTGGTTTAAACCGCCCACGAGGCCGCGGGGGAAGAAGACGATGATAAGGATGAGCAGCACGCCGAAGCCCACGTACCTGAATTCACCCAGGCCCTTTATCCTGTCCAGCAGGAAGTAAAGCCCCACCGCCCCCAGCACCGGCCCAGCTAGGGTAGCCACTCCGCCGATGAGCACGTATATCAGCACGTAGAAGGAGTGGAGATAGCTGGTGATGGAGGAGTCCACCCTCCCGGAGGCAGTGGCGAAAAGAGCTCCCGCCAGCCCTGCGAAGAAGCAGCTCACGGTGAAGGAAAGGAGCTTGTAGCGGAAGGCGCTTATCCCTACAGCCTCTGAGAGGCCCTCATTGCTCAGGATGGAGAGGAAGGAGGCACCCACGATGGACTTGACGATCTGCCGCACCACCAACAGGGTGATGACCAGGAAGGCCAACACGAAATAATAGCGGGCCAAGCGTCCCGAGAGCGCCGCTGGCAAGGTGATCGGTTGGCCGGCATAACCCCCAGACAACCATGTCCAGTTCTCGAAGGTAGCATAGACGATGACATTGAAACAAAGGGTCACGATAGCGAAGTAGGGACCGCGGGTGCGGAAGGAGGGCAGGCCGATCAGGAATCCCACAAAGGCGGTGAGCAGGCAGGTGAGGGGAAGGGCGAGCCAGTAGTTTATCCCCACCCTCTCCACCATGATGGCGATAGAATAGGCACCGATACCCACGAAAGCCCCGTGAGCCAGGCAGGCTTGCCCCGTGTACCCAAGGACGAGGTTGAGGCTGCTCGCGGCCACCGCCCATATCATGGCGTAGGTGAGGACTATCATGTTGTACTTGCCCCCGCTGGTCCGCTGCAGGAAGAGGGGCAGCACTGCCGCCGTTGCCAGTAGCGCCAGGGCAAAAAGGAAGTTGAGGTTCAGCTTCCCCTTCATGACGCAGTCCTCTCCCCGAAAAGCCCGGTGGGCTTCACCGCCAGGATGATGATGAGCAAGGCGAAAGCGAACACGTCCTTGTAGGTGGAGGAGATGTAGGCCACCCCCAGGGCCTCGATGATGCCCAGGATGTACCCACCGGCGATGGCTCCCTTGATGCTCCCCAGGCCTCCGATCACCACGATGACGAAGGCCTTCAGTATGAGGAGGTTCCCCATCTCGGGGGTGATGGAGCCCAGGGGGGCCATGAGCACTGCCGCCACCCCGGCCAAGGCGGAGGCTATGGCGAATGTCAGGGCCGATATACGGTTCACGTTTATCCCCACCAGGGAAGCCCCCTCTCGGTCCTGGGCCATGGCCTCTATGGCGATACCCAACCGGGTCCGCTGGATGAACCACTGCAGGAGAAGCAGGATGACCAGAGCTCCCAGGATGACGATGATCCTTTGTACCTCGAGGCTCATCCCCAGCACGCTGACGCTCCTGTCCACGGGCACCGGCACCCTCACGGCATCCTTCTTGATACCCCTCACCAAGGTCTCGATGGCAAGAAGGAGGCCGATGGCAGCGATGAAGGTGTTGATGCTGGGAGTACCCCTCAGGGGGCGGTAGACCAACCTTTCCACCAGGACTCCTGCCAAGGCCAGGGCCGCCATGCAAAGGGGCAGGGCCAGCCAGTAGTTGATCCCGAGAAGCACCGAGAAGATGTAGAGCAGGTAGGCTCCCACCATGTAGATGTGCCCGTGGGCGAAATGGGAGATGTCGAGGATGCCGAAGATAAGGGTGAGGCCCAGGGCCATCATCATATACTGGCTCCCCAACTGTATGCCGATGATGACCTGGTTCACGAAGAAGGACAACTCGCTATCCCCTTCCTTACTTCACGCCAACCGCCGGTTTCGCGAATCCAGTACACCACATGCCCTAAGATCGGGGACCCACTGAAAATTCCATTCAGACTCCTCCCAGGAGCAGCCGCCCTAGGCATCCTCCCGGTTCTAACGGTTCGGAACGTAGATCGTGAGGGCGGGAAGGCACCCTCAGAGGAAACGGCGCCTCCCCGCCCCTTCAGCTCACTTCTTCCACCACTCGATCATCTCCAGGGGCACGAATTTACCGCCCTCCACATAGCTGGCTGTGGCGGGCATGAACAGCGCCCCCGTGGCCGGATTGATCCCCGAGAACTGCATGGGATACTCCTCGCCGGGAAGGATGGCCACTCCCTCAGCGTTGAAGGCATCCCGGATGGCCTTAACGTCCTCCACCGTGCCCGCCTTCTCGATAGCCCTTGCCAAGATATGGAAGGCGGAATAGTGGATGACCGTCTCCCAGGTGCAGCGACGGCCGAACCTGTCCTTATACTTCTTGGCGAAGGGAAGGGTGGCAGGGAACTGGGAGTCCTCCACCGGCAGAACTCCCACGGCCCCTTCCATCATGTCCATGCCGATGACGTCGGCGATCTCATCCATCTTGGCCTGGTCGATCACGATGAAGCCCCCCTTGAAGCCCA
>JAPWVA010000175.1 GCA_028275245.1 Actinomycetota bacterium | reverse complement strand
TTCCCATTCTCGCCCAGGGGTACGTTGAAGTCCACCCGCAGCAGCACCCGTTTACCCCTCACATCCACGTCCCGGACAGTCTTCTTCATTTTCCACCTCCGTCCTCAAAAAGGGTCGGCCGGGGACTTTCTCCTCCGGCCGCCCTAAGGTTACCTTCCGGCCTCAAGGAAGGACCATCTTGACCAGGTCCACAAGCCTCATGGTGAAACCCCACTCGTTGTCGTACCAGGAGATGACCTTGCACAGTTTCCCGCTGGCGAAGGTGAGGGAGGCGTCGAAGATGGATGAGTGGGGATTGCCTATGATGTCGCTGGAAACTATGGGGTCCTCGGTGTAGGCTAGGATACCTTTGAGCGGCGGCTCCTCGGAGGCCTTCTTCATGGCCTGGTTTATCTCCTCCACCGTGGCATCCCGGGAAAGGATGGCAGTGAGATCCACCACGCTGCCGTCCATCACCGGCACCCTCATGGCGATGCCGTCCATCTTCCCCTTGAGTTCGGGGATGACCAGTCCGATGGCGCGGGCCGCACCCGTGGAAGTGGGGATGATGTTGGCCGCCGCCGCGCGGGCCCGGCGCAGGTCCTTATGGGCTAGGTCCAGGGTCCTCTGGTCGTTGGTATAGGCGTGGACGGTCGTCATGAAGCCGGATTCCACCCCGAAGTTGTCCATGAGCACCTTCACCAGGGGTGCCAGGCAGTTGGTGGTACAGGAGGCGTTGCTTATGATGTGGTGTTTATCGGGATCGTATCGATCGTGGTTCACTCCCAGCACCAGGGTTATGTCGGGATCCGTGGCGGGGGCGGTGATAATGACTTTACGGGCCCCTGCCTGCAGGTGCTTGGCGGCTTCCTCTCTTTTGGTGAAACGGCCCGTGGCCTCCAGCACCACGTCAACTCCCAGGTCCTTCCAGGGAAGGGAGGCAGGGTCGGTGATCGACAGAACCTTCATTTCCTTCCCGTCCACGATGATGGCGTTTTCCCCCGCTTCCACGGTGCCCCGGTAGGGACCGTGCACGGTGTCGTACTTGAGGAGGTGGGCCAGGGTCTTGGCGTCGGTGAGGTCGTTGACGGCCACGATGTCGATGTCCTGGCCCGCCGCCGCCCTCACGAAGATCCTACCTATCCTACCGAAACCGTTTATCCCTACCTTGACACCCATCGATAAACACCTCCTTGGCTTCGAGAAGATTTCCTCGCTACGCTTCCTCGGCCTTTGCCCCATTTATTATATGCAGTGGATAGTTTGCCTAAACCTCGCTGAGCGGGGTCGAGAGGAATGGTTGAACGGGGCTGAGAGGACCGGTACGGCATCAGTCCCGGTGCAGATCCCGATGGCGGACCACCACGGTCCATCCCCTATCCCGCAGGCGCCGGGCCAGCTCCTCCGCCAGGGCCACCGAGCGGTGCCGACCCCCGGTACATCCCAGGGCCACGGTGATAAAATGCCGGCCCTCGCGCACGAAACCCTCCTGGAGGCTCGTCAGAAGGCCCTCCACCCGGTTCAGGAACTCCTCGGCCCGGGAGTCGGACATGACGAAATCCCTCACTTCAGCCTCCAGGCCCGACTTCTCCCGCAGGTGGTCTACCCAGAAGGGATTGGCCAGGAACCTCGCGTCGAAGACCATGTCCGCATCAAGGGGCAGGCCATACTTGTACCCGAAGGAGATGAGTTGTACCTCCAGGGGAGAGGTACCCTTAACCGCGGGGCGGAAGCTCTCGGTGATGATCTCCCTCAACTGCCTCACGGAGGTCAGGCTGGTATCGATGACCATATCCGCCCTTTCCTTCAGGGGAAGGAGGAGCTTCCTCTCCTCGGCTATGGATTGGGATATGCCGCCATCGGCGTGTAGGGGATGGGTACGACGGGTCTCCTTGTATCGCCTGATGAGGGTGGCGTCGTCCGCCTCCAGGAAGAGGATGTGATAGTTCACCCTCCCCCGGTCCAGTTCCTCCAGCACGTGGAAGAGATCCCGGAAGAACTGGCCCCCCCTCACATCGATCACCGCCACCAGGTGGTCGATCTTCTCCGATTGCTGGCACAGCTCCACCATCTTGGGAAGTAGTTGGGGAGGGAGGTTATCGACACAGAAATACCCCAAGTCCTCCAGGCTCTTCACCGCCACCGATTTCCCTGCCCCTGAAAGGCCGGTGATGATGGTGAGTTCCAGGTCCTCCAATTCCCCCTCCTTTCTCCCCTATACAGGAGGATTCTTCAACGGCGGCCAGTAATCCTTTGCACCTTCCCCTGCTCGCGAAGCCAAGAAATTCGTGCCGCCCTCTCACGTTGACCTCCGAGGATGGTGGACCCCCATAGCGGTATTCCCTCGAAGGAGAGCAGCGCTGCCTTCCATTCGATCCCCTGGGAGAACCCGCCTAGGCCACCTCCCTTCCCCACCACCCGGTGGCAGGGTATGAGCACCGGGAAGGGGTTCCAGGCCAGTGCTCCCGCTACCGCCCTGGAGCCTTGGGGTTTACCGATCCTCCCCGCCAGCTCGCCGTAGGTTATCACCTCTCCTCGGGGTATAAGGGCCGTCTCCTGGAGCACTTTTTTCCGGAAGGTGGTGGGACGGGAAAGGCAGATCAGCAGGGAGACCAGACCGGGATCCGGGTCTTTTCCCAGGAAGTAGTCTCGAAGTGCGTCCCATACCTCCCGCAACAGCCCTCCCTCCGGTACTTTCTCACCACCAGGTGTCTTACGTTGCCCGGGAGATATTACTGGCCCGCCAAGGGTTATCCTTTTGGGGATCCCCTTTTCCGCGATTACCGCCACCATCCCCAATGGCGATTCCAGCCAAGCAGTTTCTTCCATGGTGATGATTTCCAGACTGCTGCCCCTTCCCATCATGCAGTTCCCTTGTCCCCACTTTGTCCCCGCTCTTCCTTTTCCTTCTCGATTATGCCACCCAGGTGGAGGTAGATGTTGCGGGCGGTCCTCTTGTCCAGGAAGGATAGGGATTCCAGCTCTTCCAAGGATGCCTCAGCCATGCGGGTCACGCTTCCGAAGTGCTGCAGGAGGAGCTTTTTCCTCTTTGCCCCCACGCCGGGAATCCGGTCGAGCACTGACTGCCGGGCCCTTCGTGTCCTGCGGGCGCGATGGTACTCCAGGGCGTAGGCGTGGGCCTCGTCTCTTATCCTCTGCAAAAGATGCAGGGCTTCTGAATCCCTGGGCAATCTGAGAGGTTCGACGCGGTCTTCTCGGTACACTTCCTCAAGGCGCTTGGCCAGGGACACGATCGGCAACCCCTGGAAGCCCGTCTCCTCCGCCGCTTTCCTGGCGGCGTTGAGCTGCGCCCTTCCGCCGTCCACCACTATCAGGTCTGGCCTCTTGTAGAAGGAATCCCTACGGGAGAGGGCGCCATCCCCCTTTTCCACAGCCCTCTCATAAGCGGCAAGTTTTTCCAGTCTCCTCCTCACCACCTCCCCGATCATGGCGGTGTCGTTCTGTCCCCGCACCCCCTTGATGGTGAACCTTCGGTAGTCGCGTCGCAGGGGCAGCCCTCCCTCGAAAACCGCCATGGAGCCCACCGCATCATCGGGGCCGAGGTTGGAGATGTCGTAGCACTCGATGCGGAAGGGCATGGAGGGAAGCCCCAGGTAACTTTGAAGTCCCGATGTGGCCCTGCTTATCCAGTTCAGGTCCGAGGATTGTTTGTAAAGGTAGAGCTCCAAGGCGTGGCGGGCGTTCTCCAAGGCCTTCTCTGCCAGCCTCCTCTTCTCCCCTCTCTTGGGGTGAAGTATGCGGACCGCTCCCCCCCTACGCTCCTTGAGCCAAGATTCCAGCAGTTTCCTGTCCTCCTCTTCCAGTGGATGGGATAGGATTATCTCCCGGGGTACATAGGTAGCCTGGCTGTAGTATTGCTCCAGGAAAGAGGAGAGGATGTCGCCCTCCGTCTCCTCCAGGGGTAACCCCATCAAGAAGTCGCGTTTCCCAAGCATGCGGCCGCCCCGGATGAAGAGGCCGGTGACGCAGGCGTCGAG
>JAPWVA010000174.1 GCA_028275245.1 Actinomycetota bacterium | reverse complement strand
TGAGGGGTATGTTGAGCATGGTGTTGTAAAGGAGCAGGTAGAAGACATTGCGCGCCGAGGCCACCACGGTGCGGGCGAAGTCCCGCAAGGCCCCCTCCCGCTCCCCTCCCTCCGCGGATTCCGCCCGGTCCAGCAGCTCGGACAGCTGTCCCAGGGTCTCCGGGTCCATCCGGCGCGCCGCCAGCCTCACCGTCTCCACCACGTTGTTCTGGAAGAACTCAAGGATATCCCGGAGGACTTCCAGGTTGAGGGTGCCGTCCTCCCTGACCAACAGGTAGGGAACCAAGTTGACACCCCCGCTTATCCTCAAATCCTGGACGTAGGTCCCGGAGCCCCTTCTTATCCGCACCAGTCCCATGGCCTCCAGGCTACGGAGTGCCTCCCGCACCACGTTCCGATTTACCCCGAAGGACTTGGATATCTCCCTCTCGTTGGGCATCCGGCTGCCCGGTGGGTATCTCCCCTCCAGGATGCCCCGGATGAGCCTGGCCGAAACGCTCCGGGCCAAGGTCCCGTCACCTCGACTGGGAGAAACCCTTCCTTCCTCCACCATCCAGTCGATCCTCCCGATTAAACCATCCCGCCTTTTCCCCAGGAGCCCGTCGCCTTCCATCCGTCCCGCCGTTCGGCACTAAACGTCAAGAAAGACGCAGCTTCCTTTTGTCGGCAGCATCCATCCTGTGCCCTGGATTCCCGTAGCCTCCATCCCCCAAGGCACCCGACTCATTTGTCCGCCGGGCGAGGCCCGGGACGCCTCCCGCGGTCCTCATGGGAAGATTCTAATCCATCCCGGTTGATACATCCCGCTTCACCTGATAAATTCAGCCCTTGCCCGGCCCTTTCTTCCACGTAACCGCCTTCTCCCCTCACCCTCCGCAGGCACCCTTTTTGACCTAGACGGGAACCGCATCCCCTGGACCGGGGAATCCCCGCCGGTCGACCGGTGCGTACGGCAGTTTGGCCTAGATACCCCCGGCATTACCCTGACCCGTCCCCCCTGGAATTGTCCGCTGCAACGCCCGGGTGCCACCGGCTAAACCCTCCCCCGGGCAAGCCCTTTCCTTCTTCCCGTACCCTGGAAAACCCTTTCAAGAAACCGGGAGCGAGAACATAATATACGCAAACCCCATCGCAGGTTCGCTAGGGAGAGGAGGTGGCCATGGATTTCTCGCTGAGCCCGGAGCAGAAAGCCCTGCAGGAGACGGTCCACGAGTTCGCCGAGAAGGAGATGCGCCCCGTGTCCAGGGAACTGGACGAAAGGGGAGAGTTCAGCTGGGATATTGTCAGGAAAGCCGCCCGCTTGAACCTCACCTGCTCGGGAGTGCCCGAGGAGTACGGAGGCCCCGGCCTCGGGACCCTGGACAACGTCATCATCATCGAGGAGCTGGGTTGGGGATGCGTGGGGATAGCCTCCGCCATCGCCTTAAACAACATAGCCATACTGCCTGTGTTGCTGGCGGGGACCGAGGAGCAGAAAAGGGAGTACCTTTCCCGCCTCACCGACCAAGAAAACCCGAGGCTCTGCGCCTTTGCCCTCACCGAGCCGGAGGCCGGCTCGGACGCCGCCTCCCTGAAGACCAGGGCCACGAGAGAGGGAGACCATTACGTCATCAACGGCAACAAGTGCTTCATCACCAACGGGGGAGTGGCCGACTTCTACACCGTCTTCGCCACCATGGACCCCTCCAGGAAACACGCCGGAATCACCGCTTTCCTGGTGGACGCCGACACCCCCGGCTTCTCCGTGGGAAAGATAGAGCACAAGATGGGCATGAGGGCCTCCCAAACCGCTGAACTCATATTCACCGACATGAAGGTGCCCGCGGAGAACGTCCTGCGGGAGGAGGGCCAGGGATTTTACGTGGCCATGGAGACCCTGGACATCTCCCGCCCCGGGGTGGGAGCCCTGGGGGTGGGACTGGCCAGGGCGGCCTTCGAGGAAGCCCTCTCCTACGCCAAGCAGAGGGTCCAGTTCGGCAAGCCTATCATAAGGCAGCAGGCGGTGGCCTTCATGCTGGCCGACATGGCCTCCAAGATAGAATACGCGCGACTGCTCTGCTACAAGGCGGCCTGGATGATCGACCAGGGCATGAACGCCATAAAGGAGTCCTCCATGGCCAAGTACGTGGGCACCGACGTGGCCATGGAGGTGTGCACCGACGCGGTGCAGATCCACGGAGGTTATGGTTACATGAAGGACTACCTGGTGGAGAAGTTCTTCCGGGACGCCAAGATACTCCAGATAGTGGAGGGCACCAACCAGATACAGCGGCTGGTCCTGTCCACCCAGCTGATGATGGAGTGAAACCGTCCGGAAGTGAAGGAGCGGCCCGGTGAAGAGGGGGCTGGCGGGGAGCCGAGAGCTCCTCGTCGGCCCACCTCGATGACCACCTCCCGCTCCGCGCGGGCAGGCATCGGGAATCTCGCCTCCACCCGGACGGTATCGGGGTCCGAGGTAGGCCACGGGGATAGCACAGCATCCTCCTCCCCCACCAGGACCTTGGCCTCGGAGTGGGCAGGGACATAAAACTCCAGGGTCAGGGAGGGGAAACCGCAGTCGAGGGAATTGGCCACCCGGCCCCGGACCGTATTTCCCGCCTCCACCTTCCCCCCGGCCGCCTCCACCTCCAGGGCCAGGGCAGGACCCCTTGAGCCCTCCTCTCCCGTCTCCCCCGGGACCACGCCTGCGTGGAAAGGGTAGGACCACCGGGGCTCCCGGTACACGAAATCCCTGATATCACCTCCCGCCAGGCTCACCCAGCGGTAGCCGGAAAATCCCCCCGAGGAGGCCGACACCGGCTCGGTGCAAGTGGTGTTCACATACAGGGTGGAACCCCTTCCGCTCTTCCAGGGGACGGAGCCTAGGTGGTCATCGTGGGTATGGCCACTGAACACCGCGCGAACCTCATAAAGGGAACACAACTCCAGGAAGGAGCGCCTTCCCTCGCCCCCGCCCCCCAGGCGATAACCGCCGTAGTCCTCGTCGGACCAACATCCCTCCTGGAAGGGGTCGTGATGGCAGAAGGCCAGCTTCAGCCGTCCAGGAGGAGCCTCGCGCAACCGGTCTCGGAACCAAGCCAGCTGCCCCGAGAGCCCTTCGGTAGGCACCTGGGGTTCGTGGTACCGGTCCCCGCCGCCCCTGAACTGACCCTTCCAGTGGCGGGGCTCGAGGATGGGCACAATCCCATAGTAGGCTCCCTTGGCCAGAGCCCGATCCTGCGGTTCCCAGTCGAATGAATTGAGCATCAAGAGCCGGGCTTCCGCCAAATCGACGGAGTAGAAAAGGGGGCCGAAGGTGTCCGTCCACCATCGCAGACCGTCGTCGCGTCCGTCGTGGTAACCGTCATGGTTCCCCGGCAACAGGAAGCACGGCACCTCCAGCCGGGCCAGCTCCCGGTAGGCCCACATGTACTCGTAGTCGTACTGGGACGCCCCCCTGCGGGAGGCATCGGGAGGCCAGTCTTCGGGAAGGTACATCTGGCCATGCACCAGGTCGCCGGTGACGACCGCGAAATCCGGTCGCAGGAGGTTCACCTGGCGGATGGCCTCCCGCAGGTAGTGCGCCTCCCCCTGCCCCCTGCCCTCCATGCACCCCCCAGGGACCGGGAGGTCGCACACGTGGAGGTCGGTCAAGTGCACGAAGGTGTATTCCCTTTTCCCCCGGGGCATTACCGAGAGGGAGTGAAGCTGGCGGTCGGCCACCCTTCTCCCTCCCAATACCGCCTCCACTTCGAGGTCGTAAAGGTCCGGGGGCACCTGCGGGGGCACCTCCACCTCCACCAGGAAAACCTCCTCTTCCTCCCGCCCCGCCCCCGGCGGCCAGCGGAGGCTGCTCCCCCTCGTCCAGGAGATCACGGGGAGCTCGGAGCGAAAGGGATAGGGCGAATCGCTGGAGGTGATGGACACCCTGAGCTCCCGGGGTCCCTCCGGCTGTCCCGTGGCCTGCCCCGGCGTGAAGTCGAGCTCCAGGGTGAACCCCTCACCG
>JAPWVA010000173.1 GCA_028275245.1 Actinomycetota bacterium | reverse complement strand
GGTGCGCTCTTTTCCTGGTGGTACTGGGAGGACGCTTCGCGGCCGATGGACTTTCCCGCTTCCTGTGAGAGGCGGGGAGTTCTCGCCTACGACGCCGTGCCAGGTTCTCGTGCCCCGAGAACGGGGACTGGAAATCCCTCCACCCGGGTCCGCCGCGGTCCAGGTTTAGGCCCTGGGGAGGGAAAAGCGCGTTGGTGGCGGTGGGTAGGGTGCCCCGGCTCAGGAACGGGGAATGGCCCGGGTTTCCATGGGATCTCCCCCAAGCCTCTCTTGCCTATGGAGGGGTGAAGGGGAAGGGGATTAAAGGAACACGCCGAAGGGGATCGATGTCTTAACTGTGTGCTATGTTAGGCATGACGCCTTGGTGGGCCCATACACCAGGAGCGGAGTGACAAGGAAAGAGGACGAGAGAGAAGGGAGAGCGCCATGGTGGCTCTGGTAGTGGTGCTGGCCTTGGTGGGGCTATTGATTCTCTACGTTATTCTTTACTACAACAAGCTGATCCGTTTGAGGAACCAGGTAGACAACGCCTGGCACCAGATCGATGTCCAATTGAAGAGGAGGTACGACCTCATCCCCAACCTGGTGGAAACGGTGAAGGGCTATGCTGCCCATGAGAAGGAGGTCTTGGAAAGGGTGGTGCAGGCCAGGGCCATGGGCATGGGGGCCCGTACCGTAAGTGAGCAGGCCCAGGCGGAGAACGCCATCAGCCAGGCACTAAAGACCCTTTTCGCAGTAGCCGAGAACTACCCGGACCTCAAAGCCAACCAAAACTTCCTCATGCTGCAGGAGGAGCTGGCGGGGACGGAGTCCAAGATCGCCTATGCCCGTCAATTCTACAACGACATGGTGATGGCTTACGATACCGCGCGTCAGAGGTTCCCCGGGAATGTCATCGCTGCCATGTTCTCCAGCGTTTTCACCCCCAGGGAGTACTTTGAGATCGAGCTGGCGGCGGAGAGGGAGGCTCCTAAGGTCTCCTTTTCCTGATGGCGGGAGCAGCGTTTTCGCGGATAACGCCGGAGGAATGGGATGAAGCGGGGGAGGAGCTTCCCGATGGGGAGGTGTGATAGAGCATGGCGATGACCACATTTTACGAGGAGATCAGAAAGAATAAAATAAAAACTGCCTTCCTGATGTCAGGCTTCATCCTCGTCATCCTCTTCCTGGGCTACTTCGTGGGTCTAATATGGGGCAGGGAGGCCGCCATCACCGGCCTCGTCGTGGCCACGGTGGTGGCCATCACTATGTCCCTGGCCAGCTACTATCATAGCGATAAGATAGCTTTGGCCTCGGTGAGGGCACGCCCCGTGACCAGGGAGGAGTATCCGTACTATGTGAACACTGTAGAGGGCCTGGCCCTGGCCGCCGGTATACCCACTCCCAGGACTTACATCATAGAGACCCCCGCCATGAACGCTTTCGCTACCGGTAGGGATCCTGAACACGCCGCCATCGCCGTCACCACCGGCCTGTTGGAGAGGTGCAACCGCCTGGAGTTGGAGGGGGTGATCGCCCACGAGATCTCCCACATCAAGAACTATGACATCCGCCTTATGTCTATGGTGGTGGTCTTGGTGGGCCTGGTGGTTTTGTTCTCTGAGATCATGTTGCGTTCCCTCCTCTTCGGTGGCGGCAGGAGGAGGAGTAGCGAGGGAGAGGATGCTGGTGCGTTATATTTGATAATCCTCCTCCTCGGTTTGGCCTTTCTCGTCATTTCCCCCATCGTGGCCCAACTTCTCCAGCTGGCCATCTCTCGCCGCCGGGAGTTCCTGGCCGACGCCAATGCCGCTCTGCTCACCCGATACCCTGAGGGCCTGGCCAGCGCCCTGGAGAAATTGACGGTGGAAGCCAAGCCCTTTCCTCAGGCCAGCAACGCCGTAGCCCACCTTTTCATAGTCCAGCCCTTCAGGAGGAGGGTGAACCCTGGCAAGCGTTACCGTACCAGCATCTGGGATACCCACCCGCCGGTGGAGGAGAGAATCCGCCGCTTGAGGGCCATGGCCGGCATGTCTGGGATGAGGGGTCCGGAAGAAGTAGGCGAGCCGTGAAGGTTCCCTAGCGGCGTTCCCTGATAGATTCCCTGGTGGCCGTGGGTCAGGAAAGTGGACCTGCCTTGTAGGTTTCCCCGATTCCTCGGGACAAAACGCTGGTGGGGAGCACGGGGAGGGAAGGGAAACAAGACACCGGGCGGGTTGTTCCTGGGGACAAAGTACCCCGGAGGTGAGAGCGGAGACCGTCAACGATGACCCCTTCTCGATTGAAGCTCGGCAAGGGGTTGGGATAAGATATTACTAGCCCCCAGAGGGCTTTATTAATTACCGGGTTACACCGTCTAGTGAGAGGGTGAATTCCTCGCTCTTGAGTTCCCCTGGCGGGATGGCTAAATCGTGGCGGCGAACCCGATATCCTGTGCTGGAGGTCGATGAGGATGGAGGAGACTGGAACCCTTAGGGTGAAAACTGGCCTGGCCGAGATGCTCAAGGGTGGGGTCATCATGGACGTCACCACCCCGGAACAGGCCATGATAGCCGAGGAAGCGGGGGCGGTGGCGGTGATGGCCTTGGAAAGGGTCCCTGCCGACATCCGGGCCGCGGGAGGGGTGGCGCGCATGGCCGACCCGGAGATAATCGAAGCCATCATGGAAAGGGTTTCCATCCCAGTGATGGCCAAGGTCAGGATAGGGCACTTCGTGGAGGCCCAGATATTGGAAGCCATAGGAGTGGATTACATAGACGAGAGCGAGGTGCTCACCCCTGCGGACGAGAAGAACCATATTAACAAGTGGAATTTCAAGGTGCCCTTCGTGTGCGGAGCTATCAATCTGGGCGAGGCACTACGCCGGATAGCCGAGGGGGCGGCCATGATAAGAACCAAGGGCGAGGCGGGCACCGGTAACGTGGTGGAGGCCGTGCGCCACATGCGCACCATCCAGGGGGAGATAAAGAGGCTCACCGTGATGGAGGAAGAGGAGCTTATGGCCGCCGCCAAGGAGATGGGAGCCCCCTACGAGCTGGTAAGGTGGGTGGCCGAGCACGGAAAGCTCCCCGTGGTGAACTTCTCCGCTGGTGGCATAGCCACGCCCGCCGATGCCGCGCTCATGATGCAGTTGGGGGCGGATGGCATCTTTGTGGGGTCGGGGATTTTCAAGTCGGAGGACCCGGTGGCAAGGGCCCGGGCCATAGTCAAGGCGACCACCCACTACGATGACCCCAAGATCCTCGCGGAGGTGTCCCGGGGGCTAGGTAAGGCCATGGTGGGCCGGGATATCGCGGAGATTGGTCGGGAGAACCTCATACAGTTCAGAGGCTGGTGATGGTGTACACCCGGGAACACTTGGCCGAGCGGTAGGGACGCGAAAACTTCGTTTTTCTTGGTGAGAGCGATGTTGCAGAGCAAGAAACCGACGGTGGGGGTGATGGCCCTGCAGGGGGCGGTACGGGAGCATATCCGTTCCCTGGAGGATTGCGGAGCTCGGGGGGTGTTGGTGAAATATCCCTCCGAGCTCTCTTTATGCGATGGGTTGGTGATTCCCGGGGGTGAGAGCACCACCATCGGCCGTCTTATGAGCGATTATGGCTTCGTGGAGGAGATAAGGCGTCTAGCCGAGGAAGGGATGCCCGTGTACGGCACCTGCGCCGGGCTTATCCTCATGGCCAAGCGGATCGCCGGGGAAGAGCGTACCCTTCTCGGTCTCATGGACGTGACGGTACGCAGGAACGCCTACGGGAGGCAGGTGGACAGCTTCGAAACTGACCTCCTGGTAAAGGACATCGAGCAGGAGGGGAGACCTTTTCGCGCCGTCTTCATCAGGGCCCCTTGGATCGAGGAGGTGGGGCCTGGGGTTAGGGTGCTAGCGGTGCACCGAGAAAGGGTGGTGGCGGCCCGACAGGGGAACCTTTTGGCCACCGCGTTTCACCCCGAGCTCACCCCCGATCGGCGCATCCACGGCCTTTTTCTGCGCATGGTAACGGGCAGGGGGCTTTCGT
>JAPWVA010000172.1 GCA_028275245.1 Actinomycetota bacterium | reverse complement strand
TCACGGCAGGTGAAGAGGACGGGCTCCAGCTCGCGTCCGCCCGTCTCCAGCAGGGACCGGAGGAGGTGGCCGGTATACCTCCCGATGCCCCGGAAACGGTTGATGTTGGAAAAGGCCCTGGCGTCAATGCCCACCCTCATCGACCGTCCCCACCCCTTTCAGGCTTTTCGGCCAGCACCGCCAGCCATCTCCCTTTGTTGGAAAGAAAAGGTATTTTCTCCAGCCTCAGCAGGATGGAGAGGTCACCCCGGTAAAGGACCGGCAGGGGAACGTGGGGAAGCCAGGTTTCCACCAGGATGGGCTCCAGCCCGCATCTTTCCAGCGCCCTGCGGATCCCCTCCCGCGTGAAGGCCCTGGACATCCTGGGAAGGGGCTTGGTCTCCCAACCCCGGAAGTCTCCGTTCTCCAGAAGCAAGAATATCTTTCCACCGGATCTGGTCACCCGGGCCCACTCAGCGAGAGCTTCCTCCGGTTCATCCATCCTGTCCAGGGCGAACTGCGAGATCACGGCATCGAAGCTCTCCCCGGGGAAGGAAAGCCGGGCGGCATCGGCGATGAGCCTGGCGACCTGAATGGATCCTCCCCCCGGTCTGCTACCGGCCGGACCTCTGGCGGGCTCCCCCACATCGGAAGGTAATCCGTTCCCCCAGGGGTGGGAACCGCGTCCGAGGGGCTCTACCCAGATGGTCTCGATGCCTTCCACGCCTGAGAGGGTCTGGAACAGCCCGCCTTCCCGGTCACCGATCAGCAGCACTTTCCATCCCCGGGGCGGTTCCAGCAGGCGCAGGATGCGGCCCGTCCTGATGTCCAGCTCCCTTCCCCGCAGGGCCGGCCTGGCCACCGCCATCAGGCTGGTGCAGAAAACGTAACCGAGGGGCCGGGCAAAGAGGACCATTGTCACCATTTTTTTCCATAGATTGGGTCGAAATCCGGGGAGGAAGCTACGGGGAAGGACGGTGACCTCGAAACCCTCCCTCGTCAGGCCCCTCCAGAGGGAGAGAGGGCTTTGCTCGTTAACGTGCATGATGTCGTCGTACTGCCCACGCAGGCTCTCGGGCAGCTCCTTTCGGGCCAGGACTCGTAGGGCCGTTCTAGCCAGGGGGTAGCCCACCCGGTAGAACCAGGTGTTGGGGCCGGTGTGCACCACCAGCCTCCCCCAAGGGCGGAGGACCCTTCTCACCTCCCGCAGGCAACGTTCCACCTCGTAGGGATGGAGGTGCTCGTATACGTCCACCAGGAACACTGCGTCGAAGGTGGAGTCGGGAAAGTCCAGCCCCTTGGCGTCGGCTAGTCGGAACTCCACCCTCTCCCTATCCCTTGGGTCCAGCAGGCGGGCCCTTTCCCGCGAGAGCTCCAGGGCGGCGGGGGAATAGTCGATGCCCACCGCCCGGGCCGCCCCCCTCCTGGCCGCTTCGCAAGTGAGCTCCCCCCGACCGCACCCAATGTCCAGGACCCACCTGCCCCGAAGGTCCCCGGCCAGGGCCAGAGCTTCCTCCATCCTCTCCGGCAGGCGGGTCTCCCCCCGGGTGAAGAGGTCGTAGCCGTCGCAATCGGTCATGAAGTATTCGCGGGTGTAGAGCTCCGGCGGCACGGGCGGTGGGAGCCCCTCGCGGTCCTCGTCCATGGTCTCCTCCCTCAAGATCGCCTTGCGGTCGGGCAGCGGTCCCCGGCCCGGGAGACCCCGCCCGCTACTGTCATCCTCACGCCGTCTATCTCCCGGGTTCCTCCCCTTTCACCATTCCCGAGGAGCGCCTGTTTCCGCTGCTTTTCGGTCAACAGGTCCTTCGCGGTCCCGGCGCTTCCTTGGTTCACCAGGCCCTTCGTGGTCCCGGCGTAGGGCAGGACGCGCGTCCTCCCTTCCGGGATCGTGCGACCCCACCTCATAACCCCGTCCCATAACCTCGTAACCCCTTCCCATAGAGACTCCCCGGATGGCGTGACCCCCTCCCCTTAAAGGTATTGGTTGAACCATTCGAACATCAATTCCCAGACCTCGGCCCTTCCCGCCGGGTCGTTCACGCAGTGACCCTCCTCCGGATAGACCTTGAGGCTCACCGTCCTGCCCCGCTCCCGCAGTAGCTCGTACATGCGCCGGGCCTGCTCCACCGGTATGAGGGGGTCCTTCTCCCCGTGGACGAGGAGCACCGCAGCCCGGATTCCGTCCGCGTAGTTGACTGCGGAGCGGACCCGGTATTCCTCGGGGACCTGATCCGGCGTGCCTCCCACCATGGGGATGAACTCGTCCAGCAGCGTTTTGGCGGCGGGGTCCCGGGAGGCTTTCACGTGCCGGTAGAGGTCGGCGGCGTCGGTGAAGGCGGCCTCGGACACCACCGCTTTCACGGAGGGGTCTCTGCCCGCGGCGATGAGGGAGACCGCTGCTCCGTGGCTTTGCCCGTACATGCCCACCCGGTCCCCATCCACCAGCCCCATTCCCTTGAGCAGGTGGATAGCGGCCAGCACGTCGTCCACTTCTCCCTTGGCCCCCTCGTGCCTTCCCTGCGATCTGCCGCTTCCCCGGAAGTCCGGATTGAATACCAGGTAACCGCGGTCGCGGATCATCAGGGCCACGTCGCTGAAGTCGCCGGCGGTGCCAAAACCGGCATGGTTTACGATCACCAGGGGCCAGGGGGGCTCCCCGGGGGGCCGGAAGAGGAGCCCGGAGACGGGGGTGCCGTCCAGGCTGACGTAGTCCAGCCTCTCGGCCACCTTCTCCAGGTCCTGCAGGGCTGAGTAAACTTGGTCTAATAGCCGGTTGGCGGCCGTATAATCCTTTCGGTTGTATGCATCCAACGCTTGTAGCCATACGGCCCTGGCCTTCCTGACGTCGTATCCCTCATCGGCCCGTTGGGATATATCCTGGGCGGCGGAGAGCCCCCGGGCGGTGACGGTGGCCTGTTCCACCACTCTCCGAAGGGCACAAGAGCAGCCCCCCACCAGCGGAAGGGAGAGAGAAAGGAACAGGATCGCCAGGACGGCCCAGGTTGGTTTTCTCCCTTGCCTCAAAGTCTCACACCTCTTCCCAGCTTTTCCTACCTCTTCCCACTTCTTCCCACATCTTCCCCCGGTATACTGGATTCGGCATCCCCAGGCCGGTTCCACCGAATACGGGCCTCAGCGTGGCCTTTCCACTGGGGTACCTCGCGCCGGATACCGGTCCTGCCCCACGAGGCCCCACAGTAGCAGGTATCGGCGTCTGGCCGTCTCGCCTTTGCCCTCCTGGCCCCTCCGGGGTCTCCTCACGGGGTCAGAGCCCGGTTGAGCCTCCGGAGTTCCTCCTTCCTCCAGGTCCCCACTGTGACCGAGGCCATGGCGTAGGCGACTGCCGTTCCCGCCGCGGAGACCAGGGCCCAGCGAAGGGCGGGCACGAAGCCTTCTCCGGGGCGAAGGAACGCCAGGAAAGCAGCCGCCGCGGCGTAAGCGACGAGGCCGGCTGTCAGCGGGCGCGCCATCATCCCCTTCCAGGCCGGGCGGAAGCCCGCCTCCCGGGCCAGGGCGGTGGAGGCGACGAAGAAGATGGCCACCTCGCTCAGAGGCACCGCGGCGGCGGCGCCCATGTAGCCGAACAGCGGGACCAGCACCAGGTTCAACCCGCCTTTGAGCACCAGTCCCCTCAGGATGACCCCGGTGAGGGCCCGCTGGCGGTTGAGGGCCACGAAGAAGGGGAAGGAAACCGCCGTCATGAAGGTGAAGCTCATGGCGGCCATGGTCAGCCAGGTGGCCGGCCAGGCCTCCACGAAATCCCTCCCTTGTAGAAACAGCACCGGCCGGGCCAGGATGGGGACTATGACGGCAAGGGGGAGCACCGCCGCCAGGCAGTAGGAGGTCAAATAACGCCACAGCTCAAAGGCCCTGCCAGGGTGCCTGCCGGTCACCCGGGAGACGGCGGGAAGGAGAGCCATGTTCACGGCGATGGTCAGGAACACGAAGGCCTTGGCGAAGAGGCCCGCGGCGGCGTACAGGCCCACCTCCCGGTCCCCCCTGAACCAGGATATGATGGGCAGGTCCAGGCTGGCGTAGA
>JAPWVA010000171.1 GCA_028275245.1 Actinomycetota bacterium | reverse complement strand
ATCCAGCCATGCCGCCAGCCTGAATAGCGCGGCAATCCACCTTCCCCGTTTCCCCCGGTTATATCCAAGGGACTGGGGGCCTTGCCCGGGCTCGAAGGCCATCCGAACTCCCTCTTCCTCGTCCCCGTGACCCTATCCACTCACGGCTCCCTGCGGCACATCGTTGACGCGGATCAACCGTGGGTAGGCTTAAGCCGTCCTCGAATGGTTATAATTGAATTCGCAGGAATCACTACCAAGGAGGTGGTGTCATGAGGATCACGAAGATCCCGAGGAAGAAGGGCGGAACCTGCAAGTGCAACAGGAGCTGCGGCTGATAAGGACCGCCCGGGTCGGGGAGTAGCTCCCCGGCCCTTTTCCTTTCTCGGCCTTCCCCGCGGCAACCCCAGGGTATCCCCTGCGCAACGCGACACACCACCACCCCGGACCATCGTTCCTACCGGCCTCTGCGCCGCTCCCGGTTTGGGATTGACTTGCGATTGGGACTAACTTGCGATTTTCAACATTCCGTGGTATCTTAACCTCCGGTAACATGGGTTGGCCGGGTCGGCAACTGGCCATCCCTTACTCGGAGGTCGGTATCTCAAAAAGGGGGTTGCCATGCTCGCTAAGAGGTCCCGCGCATTCCTGGTCTTCCCGATGATTACCATGCTCTTTTTGGCCTTAATCCCCGCCTCCCCGGCGATTCCCGCCACCCCTCCGAGCGAGGCGGGCCTCCCCGTTAGGGTGGTCGAGGAACGATGGGAAGTGGCCCCGGGGATCACTGTCCCGGTGGCGGTCTACTTCCCTGACACCGGGGGGGAAGCCAGGTATCCTCTGCTGGTGATGGTCCATCCCTGGGGCTGTGACCGCACCTTCTGGGACAGGATGGCCCGGGAATTCGCCGCTTACGGTTATGTTTGCGCTACCTACACCGTAAGGGGATGGGACGGGTCGGATGGGCAGATCACCGTCATGGCCCCGGAAAACGAGATCCGGGACCTGAGCACCATCATCACACTGGTGGGGGAGGATCCCCGTTTCCCAGTGCTCCGGGACGAGCGCGGGCCCATAACCGGCGTCACCGGCTATTCCATGGGCGGCTGTCATGCTTATCTCATAGCCCCCAGGGAGAATCCCATGGAAGGGGACCCCGGCGACACCCGGGTGCGGGCGGTGGTCCCCTTGCACGGCGGGGCAGACCTGGTGTTCTCCATGTTTCCCTACCGTGCCACCAAGCTGCTCATAGGTCTCATGCTCGTCGCCACCGCCTACATCGGCAGGCTATCCGGCTTCTTACTGAACACAGTCAGCCTCCTGCAGAGAGCCGACAAGTCGCCCTGGGATAAGTTCTACGGTGTGATCGATGGGTTGTGGAGGGCCCTTCCCCTCATAAGCTCGGTGGACGACATGATGCCCTGGATGGCCGGTGCATCGCTGGAGCGGCGGACGAGCGACATGGTGAAGGTCAGGGAATATATGAACCGGCGTTCCATCCGCTATTGGTGCGACCCAGACATGGATGATCGTGCGGATCACCCCGTCACCGCCCCCATGATGATCCTCACCGGTTGGAACGACGACATCTTCTACGCCAACGAGGGGCTACGGGTGTTCTCCCGCCTTATCAAGGAGGGAGTGCCCAAGCGCATCTTCGTGACCAACCATGGGCATATGGGGGGAATGGTCAGCAACCCCATCTTGGACATCCCCGAAAACGAGGAACAGAACTGGCTCCGGGGTGAGATCCGACGCTGGTTCGACCGCTTTCTGAAAGGTGTGGACAATGGGGTGGACCGGGAGCCCGCCCTGGTATATTACGCCGGTGACGTGCCCGGGGACTTCCGGACCGCGAACTCCTATCCCCTGCCGGGTACCCGCAAGGTGAAGCTCTACCTGTCCAAGGCCCCCGACTGGTCGGGAAGGCTCGAGAGGCGGGCCCCGGCGGGATGGGGCACCTTCCCCGACCTGCTGGTCAACACCGGGGTCACCGGTTCCATTTCCCTCACGTACCTGAAGGACGCCGGTGCCCTCTTCGGTTCTCCCGGGGAGATGGACATACCCGTCCGCTTCCGGTTGCTGGACATCCCCTTCGCCCAGCAGTATTACCTGAGCGACCCGTTGCCACGGGACATGGTTATCATGGGCACCCCTGGGATCGAGCTCTACTTCCAGAGCCAGCAGGCCTTCTGTCAGCTTGTCCCCTTCCTTTACGAGGTCACACCCGGTGGTGAGGAAGTGCTCGTCAGCCGGGGATGGTTCGAGGGACAGGATCTCGCTCCTTGGGGCATATCATCCACCGGAGGAGAGTTGGAGATGCAGGCGGTTTACCACCGCTTCCGCAAGGGAAGCCGCATCAAATTGGAGCTGGCCACCGCTGACCTGCTGAGCCTGTGGCCCTACTGGGGGCTCAACATCATTCTGGTACATCATTCCTCCGACCGCCCATCGTCTATAACCTTGCCGGTGGTGAGTCTCAACTGAAAGACCGCGAGGGGGAGCCATCCATGGCTGATGGCTCTCCCCCGGTTCCCTTCCCTCCGGCCCACCATCCACGCACTCGGGCACGTACTTCCAATACCTGGCAGGCAGGTGTGCTTTCTTGAGACGTGGATTCGATCTTTCGGGAAGGCAAATGGAGAAGTAGTACTCCCGCCAAAGGGCCCAGGTCTGGTCCCGGTCCGGGAAGCCCGCGTCAGTGATGTCGCCCGCCGGGAAACGGGGGTCAGCCCGGCAAACCACCTCCTTCCCCCTTTTTACATCCCTGATCGCCCAGCTCAATCCTGACATCCTCCTCCAGAAGTGACGGGCTAAAAGGTCGAGGATATCGGCGGAGGGCTCTATCTCCGCCACGAAAAACCCTGCCTCCTCCCGGTAGCGGAAACGGGTTATCCCCTTCCAACGGTGATATTCCCGCCAGGTGAAGCGGGCCATCCTCTCCACCCTCTCCACCTCTGGGGAACGGGGATGGCGTTCCCATCCCTTCCCTTCCCTGAATCCCAGGCGTAGGAAGTCGAGGAGGGCTTCCTCCCTCCCCGGCAGCTCCGACCGGAAGGTCAGTTCCACCCAACTCCCCGCCTTCTTTCCCATGCGCCGGACTATGCGGTCCTGCATCCGGGCAGCATCCTCCGGGGAGGCCTCGCACCATAAAAACCCGCTCAGCGCGAGCTGGGCCTCCTTGCCCATCCTTATCTCCACCACCCATTCCTCCCTTTCTAATACCGCCAGGCAGGCCGATAAAAAGCCTTGGTAGGTCCCGTCATAGAGCAATACCTTACGCACGGTCATCACTCCTTAGGGATAGGCAAATCCTGGCAACACGAGCTGAGTGCTTCCCTTGCGCTCCATCCCCGAAAACCAGCCGAGGACCCTCTCCCGACCCTCACCCTTCCACCACTCCGACAAGGTGAAACAGTCCACGTCACGGTCTGGGCTTCCGACACAGACCAGGAAAGGCGACGCCCTTTTCATCACTACACCCAGGCGTGGCAGGTCCTCCCAGCGGAGAGTGCGCTCCCGCCTTGCCCGAAGGATCCTGCTCGCCGAGACCTGTCCTAACCCTGGTACCCTGAGCAGGCGCTCCCGCCCGTCCCGGTTCACGTCCACTGGGAAGAAATCAGGGTGCCTGAGGGCCCAGTCCAACTTAGGGTCGATGTCGGTATCCAGGTAAGGCCTTACCGGGGAGAGGAGCTCCTCCACCCGGAAACCATAGAACCTGATGAGCCAGTCGGCCTGGTAGAGCCGGTGTTCCCTCCGCAAGGGAGGATGCGAATCCCCCGGGAGCCTGGGGTCCTCACCTACCGGTATGAAGGCCGAATAGTAAACCCTGCGCAGACCGAACTCGGCATAGAGGCGCTGGGTAGCGGAAAGGATTGTCAAGTCATCGTCCTTGGAGGCACCTACCACCAGCTGGGTGGTATGGCCCGCCGGCATCAGCGGGCTCCCTCCGCGACCTCCTTTCACCCTCTCCCTCCCCTCCCTGGCCAGCTCCGCCAAGAGGGCCATTTGCCCCAATATACCTCGGAAATCCTTCTGCGGCGCCAAACGGGAGAGGCTTTCCTCC
>JAPWVA010000170.1 GCA_028275245.1 Actinomycetota bacterium | reverse complement strand
GACGGGGTGAACCTCACCGGTGAGGCTCACCTCCCCTAACATGGCGGACCCCGGAGGCACCGGCCTGTCCAGGTGGGAGGAGGCCACCGCCATGCACATGGCCAGATCCAGGCAGGGCTCGGAAATCCGCAGCCCGCCTGTGAGACCCACGTAGATGTCCCGGTCGGACAGGCGAAGCCCAGCCCGCCGTTCCAGGACCGCAATGTTCACCGCCAGCCTCCTGGGGTCCACCCCCGACGAGATCCTCTTGGGAGAGGGAAGGCAGGAAGGCGCTACCAGCGCCTGAACCTCCACCACAAGGGGCCTTCTTCCCTCCAGCACGACGCCCGAGGCCGTCCCGGGCACGGGCTTCTTCCGGCGCCCCACGAAACGGAGGGACGGGTCCTCCACCTCCCGCAGGCCGCCGTCGGTCATCTCGAATATGCCCACCTCGCTGGTGGAACCGAAGCGATTCTTCACAGACCGCAAGATCCTGAGGCCGTCGGAGCGGTCCCCCTCGAAGTAGAGGACGCAGTCCACCATGTGCTCCACCAGCCGGGGTCCCGCCACCACTCCATCCTTGGTGACGTGTCCCACAAGGAACACGGCAGCCTCCAACTCCTTGGCCAACCTCTGCAGCCTGAAGACCGATTCCCTCATCTGACCGACCCCGCCGGGGGGAGAATCTAGTCCCGGCACCCAGACCGTCTGTAGCGAATCCACCACCATCACGCCGGGTGCCAACTCGCGGGCCGCCCGCTCCAGGACCTCCAGCTCGCCCTCGCACAGCAGTAGGAGATCCGGGTGGGATATGCCCAGCCTGGCCGCCCGCGAGCCCACCTGGGCCGCCGACTCCTCGCCGCTCACCAGCAGGGTCCTGGTTCCCCGGGAGGCCCATCCCGCTCCCGCCTGCAGCAACAAGGTGGACTTGCCTATGCCCGGCTCGCCCCCCACCAGCACCAGCGAACCGGCCACCGCTCCTCCTCCCAGAACCCGGTCCAGCTCGCCGATGCCGGAGGTCATCCTGGCCTCCCCTCCCACGGGGGCATGGAGGGGAATAGGCCTGGGATCCCCCGCCCCCCGCCTTTCCCCTCCTCCCCTCCGGGGTTCCTCCCTCCTCTCCTCCATGGAGCCATAAGCACCGCAACCCGGACAACGGCCCAGCCAGCGGTAGGAGAGCTCCCCACACTCGCAGCATACGAAAACAGTACCCTTGGAGGCCATGGCCCCCGTCGACCTCCTCTTGCCGTAAAACCCTGGTTTTCCGGGCAAATTGGATTATATGACGGTGGTGTGACAGCGCGCCTATGAAACCGGGTGCGCGGGGGAGGGAAGTCAAAGGGAGTGGTGCTTCCGCACCCCTCAATCCCGGTGGTGGCAGATAAAAGAACTCGCCCCCGGGGCAAGACTCTCCTTCGAAACCGCCCCGTGGGACGAGTCCTTTCTTCCCATGTCAGGTCAAGGTCATGAGGTCGGCTCCGCTGTCGGGAGCCTGCACCTTCTCGAACACTATGTGGCCCTCTTCGTCGGCGGTGATGAGCACGGTGTTGCCCGGCTCGATCTCCTTGGCCAGTATCCTCTCGGAGAGGGGGTCCTCCACCAGGCGCTGGATGGCTCTGCGCAGGGGACGGGCACCGTATATAGGGTCGTAACCCTCCTTCACCAGGACTTCCTTGGCCTCGTCGGAGAGGATTATCTCGACGTCCTGCTCCTTGAGCTGCTCCTTCACCCTCTTCATGAGCAGGTCCACGATCTGCTTTATCTCCTCGTGGCTGAGGTCCCGGAACACTATGATCTCGTCGATGCGGTTGAGCAGCTCCGGTCGGAAGGTCCTCTTCAGCTCGGAAAGGACCCTCTCCTTCATCTTCTCGTAGTCGATACCCTGGTCCTGGGCGGGGGTGAAGCCCAGCGGGGTAGACTTGGTTATGTCCCTGGCCCCCATGTTGGAGGTCATGATGATGACGGTGTTACGGAAATCCACGGTATGGCCCTGGGCATCGGTAAGCCTGCCATCCTCCAGTATCTGCAATAGCATGTTGAATACATCGGGATGGGCCTTCTCGATCTCGTCGAAGAGCACCACGCTGAAGGGTCTCCTTCGAACAGCCTCGGTGAGCTGGCCGCCTTCCTCATATCCCACGTACCCGGGGGGCGAACCCACCAACCGGGAGACAGCGTGCTTTTCCATGTACTCCGACATGTCGATCTGTATGAGCGCCTTCTCATCGCCGAAGAGGAACTCGGCCAGGGTGCGGGCGAGCTCCGTCTTGCCCACCCCGGAGGGGCCCAGGAAGATGAAGGAGCCGGCAGGTCTCTTGGGATCCTTCAGGCCAGCCCTGGTCCTGCGGATGGCCCGGGAGACCGCCCTCACCGCCTCGTCCTGTCCCACGATGCGCTCGTGCAGGGCCTCCTCCATGCGCAACAGCTTGGTGCTCTCCTCCTCTGTGAGCTGACAAACGGGTATGCCGGTCCAGGAGGAAAGGATCTCGGCGATGTCTTGGGCGGTCACCTGGAGCTGGTGGGAACCCTCGGGCATCTTCCACTCCTTCTCCACCTTGGCCATCTCCTCCACGATCTCCCGCTCCCGGTCCCGCAGCTCCGCTGCCCGCTCGAAATCCTGGGCGGCGATGGCGGCTTGCTTCTCCTGGCGCACGCACTGCAGGCGCTCCTCCAACTCGCGGAAGTCGGGGGGCGCGGTCATGGCCCTGATGCGCAGGCGGGATGCGGCCTCGTCGATGAGGTCGATGGCCTTGTCAGGGAGGAATCGGTCGGTGATGTAGCGGGCGGCCAGCCTGGCCGCGGCTACGATCGCCTCGTCGGTGATGGTCACCCGGTGGTGGGCCTCGTAGCGGTCGCGGAGGCCCTTGAGGATCTCGATGGTCTGCTCCACCGTGGGCTCCTCCACCAGGATAGGCTGGAACCGCCTCTCCAGGGCGGCGTCCTTCTCCAAGTGCTTGCGGTACTCGTCCAGGGTGGTGGCGCCGATGGTCTGCAGCTCACCCCGGGCCAGTGCCGGCTTGAGAATGGAAGCGGCGTCGATGGCCCCCTCCGCGGCGCCCGCCCCCACCAGGTTATGTAGCTCGTCTATGAACAGGATGATGTCACCCCGGCTGCGGATCTCCTTCACCACCTTCTTGAGGCGTTCCTCAAAATCCCCCCGGTAACGGGAACCGGCCACCAGGGCACCTAGATCCAGAGTATAGAGCTGCTTCCCGGCCAGGGTATGGGGCACCTCGTTTCTCACGATGGCCTGGGCCAGTCCCTCCACCACAGCCGTCTTGCCCACACCCGGTTCACCGATGAGCACCGGGTTGTTCTTGGTGCGGCGGGAAAGGACCTGCATCACCCGCTCAATCTCCTTCTCCCTGCCGATGACCGGGTCCAGCTTGTTTTGGGCGGCCAGCTGAGTCAGGTTGCGGCCAAACTGGTCCAGCAAAAGGTTGCCCTGGGGAGCGGACTCCCCGCTCCGGGATGCCTCCCTGGCCTCCGGGGAAGAACCGGTGAGCAGCTGCACCACTTGGTGCCTCACCTTGTCCAGGTCGGCGCCGAGCTTCATGAGGACCTGGGCAGCCACGCCCTCCCCCTCCCGGATCAATCCCAGCAGGATGTGTTCGGTGCCTATGTAGTTGTGCCCGAGCTGCAGGGCCTCCCGGAGGGAAAGCTCTAGGACCTTTTTAGCCCGGGGGGTGAAGGGGATGTGTCCCGTGGGAGCCGTGCTACCCCTACCTATTATCTCCTCCACCTGGCTGCGCACCGCCTCCAGGCTTATGCCCAGGGACTGGAGGGCCTTGGCGGCGATACCCTCCCCCTCCTGGATAAGCCCCAGAAGGAGGTGCTCGGTGCCTATGTAATTGTGGTTCAGCATCCTGGCTTCCTCTTGGGCCAGGACCACCACCCTTCTTGCCCTGTCGGAAAACCTCTGGAACACGTCCATTACCTCCAATCTATGATTCCGCATTACTAATTTTATATCATCCCCCCGGAGGGCCACCCGCCTTCCGGCGGCCTCCCGGGAGATCCTCCCTTTTCCCTTCTACCCTCGCTCCCTCTCCACCTCTTCCACC
>JAPWVA010000169.1 GCA_028275245.1 Actinomycetota bacterium | reverse complement strand
GAGCCAGCCATAAAAGGAGGGTTTTTGGGGGACGAAGCCCAAGCGGCGCAAATAGGCCGGTTCTGAGGTGTCCACCTCCCTGCCCCCTTCCTGCACCCGGCCCGAGGTGGGCTTCAACCTTCCCCCAAGGAGTCGAAGAAAGGTGGTCTTCCCGGCCCCGTTGGGCCCCACCAGGACCAGGACCTCCCCCTTTTCCACGCCTAGGGTGACCCCGCGGAGGGCCCTGGTCCTCCCGAAATCCTTCACCAGATCGACGCCCTCCAGCATCCTTCCCAAACCCTCCCCGTTTCCACATCGATCCCAACACGAGGGGAAATGCTCGGGCCGTCCTTTCCACCACCGGGGTCCAGGGCCTTGCCCGGTGGCCTCACCCTCTACCCCCGCGCTGCCCGCTCCCTTCCCCCGGGCCGGGCACTTTTCCTTGGAGCAAGTAACATTTATACCAGAGGTATGTGTCAACCCGTGAATTCAGGGAACGAAACCTACGGCCGAAATAATAGGAAGGATAGGGAAAAGGAAGGATAGGGGAAAGGGAGCCCGACCACCGGTTCTCGGTGCCGTTATGCTTGGGTGGAAGGGGCAGGAAGGCAGGATCTCGTTGTATGATAATGCAAAGGCTTGCCCGGAAGCCGGGCGGAGGGCAAAGGCCCGCGAAAGGGGGCAAAAGGTCAAACGGAGAAAACCCGCCATGCGGAGGGGAAAGCGACGCCAGCGTACTCGGGGAAGGGGCCTCGTCTCCTCGCTGGGTATCATCCTATGGTTGATCATCCCGGTTTTCTTGGTCCCTCCGGCTATGCCACCGTCTCGTGCCGCCACCCTGGAGGAAAAGCAAAGGGAGGCCGAGAGGATCAGGGCCAGGATAAAGGCCCTGGAGGAGGAGAGCCGCAGACTGGCCGACGAGTATAACGCCGTCCTCACCGAGTACGAGGTGGTCCGGACCCAGGCGGAGGAGAACCGCCGCCAACTGGAGAAGGCCCAAAAGGATTACCTTCGTGCCAGGGACCTGCTGCAGCGGCGCATCCGGTCCATGTACATGGAGGGCGAGACCTCCACCCTGGAGGTCTTCCTGGAATCCACCAGCCTGGACGACCTGCTCTCCCGCTACAACTTCTTCTCCTCCATCGGCATCCGCGACCGCCGCATCATGATGGAGGCGAAAAGGCTCAGGGACGAGATACAGCAACGCCAAGCCGAGCTGGAAAGGCAGAAGCGCAGGCAGGAGGAGCTGCTAGCGGAGCTGGGAGCCAAGCGGGCCTCCCTGGAAGCCTCCCTGCAGGAGCAGCAAAAGCTCCTGGACAGCGTGAGCCAGGAGATTCTCCAGCTGGTAGCCCAGATGGCCGCGGGGGAGACGGGTAGGTCGGTATCCATCAAGGATTTCATCTTCCCGGTGGCGGGACCCTGTACCTTCTCCAATGACTGGCACGCCCCCCGACGGGGCCATCTCCATCAAGGAAACGACATCTTCGCCCCCATGGGTACCCCCTGCGTGGCCTGCGTTAGCGGCACCGTCACACAGCTCCAGGGCGGTAACGCCGGGCTCTACATACGCTTGTCGGGGGATGACGGCAACGTCTACTATTACATGCACCTGCAGCGTTTCGGCGCCTCCGGCCACGTCTCCGCAGGCACGGTCATCGGTTATGTGGGCGACACCGGAAATGCCCAGGGAGGACCCCCTCACCTGCACTTCGAGATCAGGCCTGGGGGAGGCTCCCCCATCAACCCCTATCCCATATTGCTGGCGGCCTACCGGGTTTACACCCGGTGAACCGCGGCAAGGCCGTGGAATAGATATTCCCTAGGACTCCGAGCGGCTAGCATCCCCGGAGGGTGAAAATGGTCACGGAAAAGAAGATCCCGCGGTGTATGAGCACTCAGCACCCGGACAACGTCCACGCCCCCTTCTTCGTCCACGATTCGATCCTCGGGGGAGAGGACGAGATCCAAGAGGCCTACTACGTCTTCTCCCACCTGGGCTGTGATGAGCAGATGTGGGATTGCGAGGGCAAAGAGGTGGACAACTTCGTGGTGAAGAAGCTCCTCTCCAAGTACGAGGACTTCTTCCGGGATAACGTCCTGGGAAAGGACGTTTTCATCACCCTCCGGGTCCCCAATCCCACGGTGGAGAGGCCCGAGGCCAAGGTACTCTTGGAAACCCTGGAGGCCATCCCCCGGTCCTTCGATGCGGCGAGGCTGTTCTACGGAGAAGACATCCCGCCCATCTTCGAGGTCATCCTGCCCATGACCACATCCCACCTTTGCCTGGATCGTGTATACCGGTACTATCGCGACTTCGTGGTGGGAAAGCAGCACCTCCCCTTCCGGGAGGGGGACATCACCATCGCCGAGTGGATCGGGGAATTCAAGCCCCAGGAGATCCAGGTGATCCCCCTCTTCGAGGACATCCCCCACATGCTCGATGCCCCGCGGATCCTCCGGGAATTTCTTGCGGACAAGCCCATCCGATCCCAGAGGGTTTTCCTCGCCCGCTCCGATCCGGCCATGAACCGGGGGATGATCCCTGCGGTGCTAGCCAATAAGGTGGCCCTGGCCCGGCTGTCACGCCTGGAGGAGGAACTAGAGGTTCGCTTCTTTCCCATCATAGGCGTGGGTTCGGCGCCCTTCCGGGGAAACCTCAAACCCACTACCGTGGACAGGGTATGCCGTGAATACCCCAGCGCCTACACCTTCACCATACAGTCGGCCTTCAAGTACGATTATCCTCCGGAACAAGTCAGGAAAGGAGTGGAACACCTAATCGGCAGGACTCCTGGCAGGCCCCCTTCCATCGACGAGGAAAGGGCGGTGGAGATGGCGGAAAGGCTTTCCCGTGCCTACCAGGAGCAGGTGGTGAGGCTTGCTCCCCTCATCAACAAGGCGGCCCGCCACGTGCCGCCCCGCCGCAAGCGCAAGCTGCACGTAGGCCTTTTCGGCTATGCCAGGAGCGTGGAGGGCATAACCCTGCCCCGGGCCATATCCTTCACCGCCGCCCTTTATTCTTTGGGTCTCCCGCCCGAGGTCCTAGGCCTGCACGGGCTCACCCCGGATGACCTGGGGTTCCTGGATGAGGCCTACCCAGGCTGGCGGGAAGACCTGCGGGACGCGGCGACCTTCCTGGACCCTTATGCCCTTGAGTTATTGCTTCCGGAGGAAAGAAAGGCCCTTTACCGCCTGGACCCAGTGGCGGACTCCCCCCGTGACCCCGAGCATCTGGAGATCTCCCGCGAGATCAGAAAGAGGCTGGATGCTGGCCAGGAGGAGGGGTTGGGAGAGCTGGTGGTCCGGGCCGCCCACCTGAGGCGATTCCTGGGATAAGGGAAAGACCGGCACCCAAAGGGCTATGCCCAGGCCGGTGGCCACCCCTCCTATGTGGGCGAACCAGGCCACTCCCGACCAGGGAGCCCTTCTACCTCACTCCCAATAACCGGGGGGCGAGTACCGGGAAGGGAGACCATCCCTCCGCCTTCTCAGGATGGGGTAGAAGAGCAGGGCTATGCCCAGGCCGGTGGCCACCCCTCCTATGTGGGCGAACCAGGCCACTCCCGATGCCCCGAGGACCATGGAGCTGAAGCCGTTTACCACCTGGATGACGATCCAGAGCCCGATGACCACGAAGGCCGGGAGGGGGACGATGAAGAACAGGGCCCAGGTGTATACCCAGGCCCGAGGATAAAGGACCAAGTAGGCGCCGAGCACCCCTGATATGGCGCCGCTGGCCCCCAGCATGGGGACGGTGGAGTTGGGGTAAACCGCCACGTGTAGCATGGTGCCGAACAACCCGCAGAGCAGGTAAAAGCCCAGGAAGGGCAGGTGTCCCATCACATCCTCCACGTTATTCCCGAAGATCCAGAGGTAGAGCATGTTACCCATAAGGTGCAGCCACCCCCCGTGCAGGAACATGGCCGTGAGGAGGGTGAGGTAAACGGACTTGGACGGCACCTGTGCCAAGGGGAACTGGAACATCTCCTGGAGCAGGTACAGGGGGAGCCTCTGGCCGTGCACTACCTCCCAGGGAATGGCGGAGTACCGGTATACGAAGACCATCTCATCGGCGTAGCGCAGGAACAGCATGTAGGCAAAGACCAGGACATTGGCCAGGATCAGGGCCACCGTTACCAGGGGTGGCCTGCGG
>JAPWVA010000167.1 GCA_028275245.1 Actinomycetota bacterium | reverse complement strand
ATATTCGCAAAGGAAGGGGAGAAGACGACTGGCTCTTGCCCGGAGGCTGCAGGGTTCTTGGAGGCACCGTCTGGGGCAGGGAACCTCCCGGGGGAGGGGAGCTCGCCGGGGATGGGAGCAGTAGGGAAGTCTTTCCCGGGGAAGTATACCGGGGATGAGGAGGCGGAGACCTACTGATGATCCCGGCGGCATCCCAGCGGAAGGGACCTGCAGGGCGGGCGAGGTGGACACCCGTCTTAGCGGAGGTGAGGGATGGGAGGTGAGGGATGATATCAGGGGAGGGTAGAGTGGTAAGACTACCCTTCGAGGAGGGCGTACGACGCGCCCTCCGGGCGGGGGAGAGGTTGCTGCTCTCGGGGCCCATGCTGGTGATGCGGGATCAGGCCCACCGCTGGGTGGCCCTGGCCCTATCCCGGGGCGAGGAACCTCCGGTGGACTTCCGGGGGGCGGTGATCTACTACGCGGGCCCCACGCCGCCCAAGCCGGGAAGGCCGGTAGGTTCCCTGGGGCCCACCACTTCCTCCAGGATGGATCCCTACGTGCCCCTGATGTGCCGCCTGGGGGTGGTGGCCTTCCTGGGCAAGGGCCCCAGGGGCGAGGATGCCAGGCGGGCCATGGCGGAGGCCGGGGCCCTCTACCTGGTGACGGTGGGCGGGGCGGGAGCCCTGCTGGGGAGCAAGGTGAGGAGCCTCCAGCTCCTGGCTTACCCGGACCTGGGGCCGGAGGCGATCTACCTGGCTGAAGTGGAGGGATTCCCCTGCCTGGTGGCCCAGGACGCGAGGGGAGACCACATCTTCGCCCACCTCCAGTACGGGTGATCTTTCCCAGCGCCGGAAAGGGGCATGAGGGGATGGGGTATGGGAGGGATGCCCCAACCCCCACCAACGGGAAACATTGTGGTGGAATCCCGGTCTTCGGCCCGGGGAAGTCCTCCCCAGGCCGGCGGTGAGTCTGGGTCTTCTTCGGCCTTGCCTTGAGGAGCCAAGGAGCCGCCCCGGGTTGGCGGGGAGTCCGATCCGTTGGGGATACCCGGCTCCGGGAGACGATATGACGCTCCAGCTCGCGCTCCAGGACAGCCAGCCGGGGACCCTCAGCCCCGGGGGACGATATCCCGACCCTTCCCCAGTCGTGGTCTCGCCTTGATAATACGGGGTAGATATCATACCATTAACCTCATACTGGAACTTATCCGTCAGTAACATCCGTTCTCGGCGTCGAAGTCGGAAGTCCATCGCTAAGGTGAAGCGTGAAGGGGGTGTGTTTCATGCATCACGATTTTTTCGAGGGTGTGGAACAGGTAGAGGCTACCATCGCGGGCAAGAAGGGAAAACTTCCCGTCTTCTACCGTAGCGCGAGGAGTTTCACCGCGATCTTCCCCGCCACGGTGCTGTCCCTGCGCCGGTTGCTGCCCGATTCCCGCTACGTGCCAGCCCAGATAGCGCCGGGGGTGGGGGCGGTGCACCTCACGGCCTTCGAGTACTACGACACCGACATCGAGCCCTACAACGAGTTCGCCATAGGCGTGCTCCTCAACGATCCCCAGGTCATGCCCATCCCCGGCTACAACCTGCTGCGGCAGCTGATCAACCTCACCTTCTACACCTACATACACCACCTGCCGGTGAACACCGAGATAGCCCTGAGGGGCGGTATCGACGTCTATAATTACCCCAAGTTCATGGCGGAGATAGGGTACTCCGACACCGAGCAGGCGGTGACCTGCGAGCTCAAGGAGAAGGGGGAACTGATCCTCCGCCTGGAGGGGCAGAAGATCGACGCACCCCGCAGCGGGATAATGAAGTTCTTATGCCATCTTTATCAGTACAAACAACCCCAGGGCGCCGAGTTCAAGGTGAACGCCCTTCGCTACGCTATTGTCCCCGGATTCGGGAAGGCCAGGCTAGAGCTGGGCGATACTCACCCGGTGGCCCAGGAGCTCCGTCGGACCCTCCTCTCCACCCAGCCCCTGATGTACATGTACATGCCGGAGATCCAGTGCATCCTCTACGGTCCAGACCGGCTCTCCCTGCCCCTTTTGGTCCGGTTGCTACGGGAGAATATGGGCATACCGGTGGAGAGGCTGGCGGAGGAGTTGGCGAGGATGGTGTCCCGGGAGGGTTGAGGCGATAGGTTCCCCGAGGGTATTCCCGCTGACCCCGGAGGTCAGCCGAGGGTGCCGCGGCCCGGGGCGGGACGAGATACCGGATGAGATAGGATTTGCGTCCACGAGCCATGCCCCCGGCTCCAAGGCCCGGGGGCGATCCTTTTCCCGCGTTGGACCCGGCGCTCCCGGCGGTGGGCCAAGAGGGGGAGGGATAGCTTTATCGCTGGGTGTTCCCGGGATGTGGGGAGGATGTCTTCCCTGGGCACGACCAATGGGAAAATGGCGTGGCTGAAGGGTGGCTGGGGCCGAGAAAGAGGGATGGGCGGCACCGGGCATCAACGGCCGGGGGAAAAGGGGGCGTGCCGGCGGGCTCACGGACCCCGGACTCGGGATGAACACCGGGAGCGCTAAGGTTGGGGAAGTCCGGCCGAAGGAAGCTAGCGGGAGGACTTTTGCCCAGCTAGCGGTAGGGGGAATGGATGGTACGTTCGGTCAGCTCGGAGGTTAGGAGGACGAGGGAAGGAGGGGATGCGAGGTGCCCGGCAAGATGGCCTCCCCGGCGGTGTGGGAGCCCCGCCTGGAGGACATGACGGCGAGCCTGCAGGCCCTGGGCCGCCTACCTCGGGGGATGGCGAGGGAGACGGGGGAGGCGGTGGCCCATGCCCGCCGCTTCGTGGAGGAGGTGGTGCGCCCCCGGGCCCTGGAGCTGGACCTGCTCCTTCAGCAGGACCCCTTCCACCTTCCCTGGGAGCTGGTGGAGGAGGCGAACCGTTGGGGCCTTTACACCATGTTCCTACCCCGTCTCTTCGGGGGGAAGGGCTACAACCTGCCCGCCCTTTCCTTCGTCCTGGAGGAGCTGGCTTCCGCCTGTACTGGCATAGCCAACCTGGTGGGGGTGCACTACCTGGGGGTAGCCACCCTCACCGCCTCGTGGAACGTGAGGCTTATGAACCGGATCATGCGGGAGACGGTGGAGGGGGAGAGGACGGGCAGGCCCTGTCTCATCTCCCTGGCCATCACCGAGCCGGAGGCGGGGACCGACGTGGAAGAGGTGGAGCTCCTGAGGAAGGCCAGGGTGACCTGCCACGCGGAGAGGGTCAAGGGTGGCTACCTGGTCAACGGACGCAAGATCTTCATCTCCAACGGCCATCTCTCCACCTGGCACATGCTGGTGGCCTATGAGGACCTGGATCATCCGGAGAGGGGGACCGTGATGCTGGCGGTGAGGACGGGCACCAGGGGGTTCTCCTTCGGGAGGGTGGAGAACAAGATGGGGCAGAAGGCCTGCCCCGCCAGCGAGCTGGTCTTCGAGGATTGTTTCATCCCGGAGGAGAACGTGTGCTTCGACCCCTCATACATCCGTAAGGTGGAGCAGGCGGGCCGTTTCCTGGGAGGACCGCGCCGCAGCGTGGAGGGGTACACTGCCCAGGTGATCCACTACGTGGTGTCCACCTCCCGGGCCGGGGTGGGCGGCTTCGCTACAGGGGTGGCCAGGGGGGCTTTTCAGGAGGCGCTGCGCTTCGCCTTGGAGACGGAGGTGGGTGGGCGCCGGCTCGTGGATCAGGAATGGGCCCGCTGCCTCCTGGCTGAGATGTACAAGAACGTAGCCCTGGCACGCCTATCCTACGTGGAAACCAACTATGCCAACTCCCTTTATGGGATGTTCAAGGTACTCCTCTGGAAACCCGCTTATTACCTGATGAAGTGGACCCCACAGGTCCTCTTCGACCGGGTGCTCCAACCCCTGCTCGACTGGGACATCACCACCCTCGCCTTCCGCCGCCTCATGATGGACGGGCAGGCCGACGAGGAGATTCAGCGAACCTCCGGGTGGGCTTCCCTCTCCAAGTTCGCCGCCTCCGACCTGGGCCTGCGCAACTGCCAGCTGGCCCTGGAGCTCATGGGGCAGGCAGGAGTTAGGCACGACCGGGCGGTGGAAAAACACCTGCGAGATTCCAAGCTCCTGCAGATATACGAGGGGACCAACCAGCTGAACCGGCTCAACCTCTTCCATTGCCTGGTGGGAAGGGACCTACCCGGGG
>JAPWVA010000165.1 GCA_028275245.1 Actinomycetota bacterium | reverse complement strand
ATCAGCTTTACCCCCAGATTCTCCAGGAAGGACGAGATCTCCAGGGCGAAATTCCTCACCTCCTGGATGGTCCGGGGGCCGTAGGGACCCCTGGCGTTGTCGCCGAAGTATACTATGGACTCCTGGGGCAAACGCCTCATGATGGCCCTGACAACGGTGAGCCCGCCCACGCCCGAATCGAATATCCCGATGGGAGCTTCGTTCATGCCCCTTACCTTTAGGTCCGTAAAGCCACTTCCGAAAGTCCCAGCCTACCAACCCGGGCCCCACGGTTCAAAGAATTCTACCACAGGCCGGGACATTCCCTCCCCGCCCCTGGCGGCAGGGGGGAGGTGGTGGGGTAACGCCCGGGAAAGTACCGGCCCGCCCCGGGGATGGGGGAGGGGAGGAAAGGCAAAGATGGGAGTTGCGAGGTCTGTCGTCCTCTCCTAGCCCCCCACCCGGGAAAAGCCCCGCGGCGAATCTCTCTGGTTGCAAGCGACCCCTGGTTGCAAGCGACCCATTCCGGGCGGTGCCCCTTCCATCCCGAGGGCCGTACGTTCTACTAGGCATTCACCCCCGGGGCGGGAACGCTTGTCCGAAGGCAGTGGACCTTTGGGCAAAACATCGCATTCACGACGCGGGACGTGAACACCCCGGCTTTCCGTGCAGAGAGGGAGCTCCCGGATCCTCACCGGGCACTCGTGCCCACAGTCCGATTGGTAACGCCCCGGCTTCCCGTGCTGCGAGGGAGCTGTTGTAAAATGGGAACCGGCCGTCGGTTTCGGGATGGGGAGCGTCGGAGGAAGCTTCCCCAGGTGGGGATGCCGACCGATCTTTTAACGGGGCTTTTGACGCGACGCTCCGGGTTATCGGTACACGGGAGGGAGTCATGTTCGAGGGTTACCTCCGGAGGCGTATATCCGAGATCTCCCGTCTCTTCGTCGTCCCTGTGGGGCACCTTCCGCCACCGGATCCCGATAGCATATCCTCCTTCTGCCTGAGGTTCATGAAAGAGGGAACGCCGGCCTTCCGCTTCCTTTACCTCCTCACCCTGCTCTCCCTGGAGGGGATCTGTCTGCTCCGCAAGGGCAAGCGGATAGGTAGCCTGGACCAAGATGAGGGAGAGGGTTTCCTGCGGTCCCTCTATGGCAGCCGCTGGGCCCCGCTGAGGGCATTGCCCCTCCTGGCGGGGCTTCCCGTCTTCTTCTCCCACTACGACCGGGAGGATGTCCAAGGGACCCTGGGATACGACGTGGAGCAACTGCGCCGCGAGGCGGCCCTGAGGGAGGTGAAGAGATGATTCACCACCCAGGGGAGTTCGATAAGGACCTGAGGCTGGAGGCCGACGTGGCGGTGATCGGCTCCGGGGCCGGGGGCGGCCCCCTGGCTAAGGAGCTGGCCGAGGCGGGATACAGGGTGGTGGTGCTGGAGGAAGGCGGACACTTCACCCGGGAGGACTTCAACTTCAAGCCGGGCGAGGCCTTTTTGCGCATGTACCGGGACGCCGGGCAGACGGTGACCTTGGGCCTCCCGGTGATACTCCTCCCTCAGGGCTGCACGGTAGGGGGCACCACCACGGTGAACTCCGGTACCTGCCTGCGCATACCCCGGACCGTGCTCCGTCGCTGGCAGCTGGAAAACGGCCTGAAGGACCTGACCTCCGAGGAGCTGGACCTCCTATACGCTGCTCTGGAGGAATACCTTTTCGTGAAGCGCGCCGACCCAGAGGTGGTGGGCAAGAACGCCCTGCTCTTCAAGGAGGCAGCGGAGCGCCTGGGCTACTCCGCCGGTTTCCTCCCTCGCAACGCCAAGGACTGCGAGGGATTCGGGATGTGCCCTTACGGCTGCCCCACCGATTCAAAGCAGAGCGTCAACGTGTCCTTCATACCCGATGCGGTGAGGGCGGGGGCGGAGGTCTTCACCCGCTGCCGCGTCACCCACATCCTCACCCGAGGCGGCAGGGCGGTGGGGGTGAGGGGGTACCTCTACGACCCCGTCACCCGGAAGAGGTTGCGCTCGATGGAGGTGCATTCCCCCGTGGTGGCATTGTGTGGCGGCGCACTCCAGACCCCTTCCCTCCTATTCCACAACCGGCTTTGCCTGTCCAGCGGTACCGTGGGGAGGAACCTCTATATACACCCCTGCGGCTCCACCCTGGCGCTGCTCGGGGAGGAATTGGGTAATCCCAAGGGCATTCCCCAGAGCACCTACGTTGACGAGTTCTCGTCGGAGGGGATAGAGCTAGAGGGGGCGACTTTACCTCCCAGCGTCTTCGCCATAACCCTCCCCTGGCCGGGAAAGAAGCACTCGGAGCTCATGGCCCTTTATCCCTATTTCGGGACCTTCGGCTCCATGATCAGTGAGCACGACTCGCGGGGTAGGGTGTTACCCGGCCCATCGCCCCGGCAACCTCTGGTCACCTATCGCCTGGGGTACCAGGACGCCCAGCGCATGAAGCTTTCCATCCTTCTCATGGCCGAGATATGGTTTGAGGCGGGCGCCCGGAAGGTTATCACCCCCATCCAAGGCTTCCTGGAGCTCGACTCGCCCCGGGACCTCTCCGCCCTGGCGAGGGCCACCATCAAGCCCCACCAGTTCATCGGCCTTTCCGCCTACCATCCCATGGGCACCTGCCCCATGGGGGGAGACCCCGAGAACTCGGTGGTCCGCCCCACCGGCGAGACCTGGGAGGTGGAAAACCTCTTCATCTGCGACGCCAGCGTCCTCCCCACCTCACTGGGAGTGAACCCTCAGCTTACCATCATGGCCCTCTCCGTGCGCACGGCGGGCTTCATCGACGACAAGCTTTCCCGGGGAACCGCCGCGGCCGAGGTGGCGACCCGCCTGGAGAGGTGGAGGGAACGCTTGCGACGTGAGAAGGAGAGGCTGGCCCACCGGCTCAACTCGCTCCTTAGAATTGAAGGGAGGGTAACCCCTGAGAAACCCTTGGGTCGCCCAGGTGGAGAAGCCCGCTGAGGACGTTGAGGATGGGAAATTCGATCCTCGGTGGGCTCGAGGCCCCCTGCGGGTATAAGGAGGCGCCCAGCAGGAAGGACATCCCCCTGGCCGTGCGTTCGCCTCACGGATAGGGGGACCCGCCACGGCGGCGACTTCACCCGACACGAGTCGGGTCAGGGAGGATTCCCCATCGGCGGAGGAGGGCACCTGATCCCAGTTGCTTGCCCGGCCTCCGGTCGGGATTAAAATCCGTACCCGTAGAGAAGCACCATGGGAGGACGCGCTGGACTGGTAGCTAGGTCTCTTAAGGAGATTTCGTGATGTTCCCTGGTTCAGGCAAACGGAACAGGAAACGGGATATGGCCCGGCAGCATGCGGGATAATTCAGGGGAAGGTAGCGAGCGCAGCGAAAAAGGGTGTGGGAGATGACTCGAAGACTGGTAGATGACATATACATGGTGGAGGGGACCTTCGGGTCCAACGTGTATATCCTGGGCGGAAACGGGCTGGCCCTAGTGGACGCGGGATTCCCGATAGACCTCCCGAGGATATATTCCGGACTCAGGGACCTGGGAGCCAGGGCGAGGGATCTGGAGCTGGTGATCGCCACCCATTACCACGGTGACCACGTGGGACCGGTGGCAGGCCTGAGGAGGCGCCACGGTGTGAGGGCAGCCATCCATGAGGAGGACGCGCCCTTCGCCACCGGCGAAAGGCCCATCGAGCGCTTCGAGGTGGAGACCTCCCGCCTCATCTTCTACATGGCCCTCTGGCCCCTTTTCCGATACCGGTGCTTTCCCGTAGACGTTTACCTGGAAGAGGGAGAGGAGCTGGACCTGGCGGACGGCCTTACCGTCCTCCATACCCCCGGACATTCCCGTGGCAGCATATGCCTCTATCAGTCCCGTCGGGGGATCCTCTTCAGTGGCGACCTTCTCCGCAACGAGAAAGGGGTCCTGGAGGGACCCCCGCCGCAGTTCACCCCCGCACCGGAGGCAGCGGCCGCCTCCCTGGAACGCCTGCTGGAACTGGACTTCGAGGTCCTGCTCCCAGGCCACGGGGAACCCGTCCTCGAGGGGGCAAGCAAAAGGTTCAAGGTGGCCCTAAAGCGGGGGGAGATCTGGCCCCTGAACCGGGGTTGAGATATCCCAGGATATGCCGTCTTGTCCGGACACCCCCGCCCCGGCTTCCACCGTTTGACACATCCCCCCAGGTAAAGCCC
>JAPWVA010000166.1 GCA_028275245.1 Actinomycetota bacterium | reverse complement strand
TGGAGATCATCAGCTACTCCGGTTCCACCCTCGACCCTATCGAGATATTCATAAAGGGCAAGATGACCAGCGTACACGCTGCAGCGGAAAGCGGCGAGGGAAGGTTATGTGCTTCCTTTCGACTGATACCCGCCAGCGCCCACGCTCGCGCCGCCGAGATCATCGAGGAGTCAAGGAGGGCAGGCATGGGGGGTCTCATCCTGTTGGGAAAACCAGGCCAAGCCTGCCTGGAGATACCCTGCCCCAGGGACCGCGCCGGCATCGTTGTAGCAGGGGGCCTGAACGCGCCTGCTGCAGCGGAGGAGTTGGGCATAAACACTTACTCGAAAGCCATGGCTGGACTGGTAGAATACGATATGTTAGTCTCCTTTTTCCGACTGCGGAGGATTCCCAGGGTCTCGGGCTGACCGCCCTGCCGAGGGACCCATATGCCTCGCGCCGCTCCTGGCAAAAACATCCCCTACACTTATGGCATGCCTAATCAGTTCCGCTCCGACACCAATCCTCCCCGAAGCTCCAAGTCGGGCCGGCTTACCGTTCTCCGGGATAACCCCCGCACCGGTGCTGAGTCCATGGCCACCGGGAGAGAGGTCGTGGCTTTTGGGGGATTGCCATATTCCGCTCCCCACGCCATCGCCTGCCCTTCAAGGATCACCATCCTTGGAAAAATCGTTAGCACCCCCGGCCTGCCGGCCCGCGAGAACGGCACCAGCGGTATCCCTTGGGAGCCCGCCCTCCTCACGGATCGCCCCGGGCGCAGAAAAGGGAGAAGAAACTACCCGCAGGAAACGGCACATGGAGTCCTGCCAGGGCAGTCACCGGGGTGGGTTCCGGGTTGACCTCCACTACTAATGCCCCCGACTCCCGGGCCAGCCGCGGAAGCACGGCAGCCGGGTAGACCAGGGCCGAGGTCCCCACTACCAGGAACAGGTCGGCCTGGCTGGCCCACCTAAAGGCACGGTCCCATTCCTCGGCCGGAAGTCCTTCGCCGAAGAGCACCACGTCCGGCCTGCGGCGCCCCCCGCAATCCCGACAACGGGATGCGTAATCGAGGAGCAGGCGGAGGAGTCCCGTGCGACTGGGTTTTTCCCTCCTGAGCTGCCAGGACATCTCCTGAAGACGTTCCCGAGGTAATTTCTCTTTACTACCGCAGCGGAGGCACCTGACCCGGAAGGCATTGCCGTGGAGCTCACAGACATTTCTGCTTCCCGCCACAGCGTGCAGGTCATCCACGTTCTGGGTGATCACACCCCGGATCCTTCCCGCGGCTTCCCAGCCGGCCAACACCTCGTGGCATGGATTGGGAACAGCGTCCAGGAGGGAAGCGATCACGTTGGAGGCGAAGGCCGCCACCCTGGAAGGCCTGGCCAGGAAGAGCAAGGCCAGCCCTCCAAGGTTGGCGTACAGGTAGGGAGGGTAACGGTCCCATAGGCCTTCTTGTCCACGAAAGGTAGGGATACCGCTCTCTTCCGACACCCCGGCGCCGGTGAAGGCCACCGCCCGCTCCGAGGCGCGGAGCAGGTCTTCCAACTCGCGGGCATAACGCTCGGGGAATATATCCTTTGTCATGGCGTCCCTTCGCTCCCGCGCTTCATACATATCGCTGCTGTCCACCAGGAAACGAAAGTGCGACCCGCCCGGCTCAGGTGCCGTGACCTACCTCATCACATGGGGGGAGCAGGTCCATTTCCGCCCCGGGAAGGCCCAGCGGGTAATCAACGGGAGAGGTTCGCCCCGGGAGTGGTGTGTACGGCACCGTCAGGGGTGACCAACACCGCTTCCAGTCCCTCCCTGTTCCCCAGCCATTCCAAGGAGCGCTCCAGGCCCAAGATGAAAAGGGCGGTGGAGTAGGCATCGGAATGTACTCCATCCGTGCCACCCAACACCGTAAGCGACGCCAGCCCGGAGGCCGGGTAGCCGGTCCTCGGGTCAAGGATGTGGTGATACCTGACCCCTTCATACTCGAAGTAGCGCTGGTAATCCCCCGAGGTGCTCACCACGGCATCGGAGGTGAAGTTCAACACCCCTAAAAAGCCCTCCCCCCTGGGATTCTGCACGGCCACCTTCCACCCGGGACCGCCCGCTAAACGAGGCTTCTCTCCCACCACCGCCGAGGTGCTTACCATGTTGACCACGAAGCTGTTCACACCTTCTGCCCTGAGGGCATCTACCGCCCTGTCCAAGGCGTAGCCCTTGGCCAAACCCCCCAGGTCCAGGGACATGCCCGGGACCTTGAATCGTACCGTCCTCCTCACTGGGTCTAGGTCCAGCTTGTCCATGCCCACCAAGGGCAGTACTCGCTCGATTTCCTCGCGAGAGGGAGGGGGCCCTCCCCTCTCCGCCTTGCCCCTGACGTCCCAGAGGTCCACCAAGGGGCCAACGGTGACGTCGAAGGCCCCCCCGGTGGATCGGTATACCTCGAGGGCCGCCTGCAACATGGCCCAGAGGTCATCCGAAACGGCCACCTCGCCCTCGGAGGCTTCCCGGTTCACCGCGTAAAGCTCGCTTCCCTCTCGGTAACGATCCGCGACATCCTGCACCCTCTCCATGGCCCGGAAGGCGTCCTCCACCGCCCTCTCCACCTTCCTTCGATCCTTGCCGTAAGCGGTTATGGTAACCATGTCATCCAGCAAGTAGCGCTCCACCACGAGCGGCTCCCGGGTGTATCCAGGATCGAGGCGACGGACGAGGAAAACGGTCAGGGGAACCAGAACCAACACGATGATTATCACCAGCAGGGTGTCCCTGCGGTTGCGCTTTCCCTTCTCCTCCCATTCCTTCTCCATCTATCCAAGACCCCCGTCTCCGAACCACCTCCGTGCCCGGCCCCAGGCCTGGTATGCCATCCGGTCCCCCCACCCTGTCACCTTGCCAGTGTCCCCGGGCCCGTGGCGTCTGATTCCCGCAGTTTCCCGCAGTAGTATAACTCGCGCCTCCCGTTGCAGGGGCAAGAAAAAAACGGGGCCGGAAACCCGGCCCCGTCTGTTGTGCCGATGTCAGGCGGCCACCTCTCCGAACCTCTTAGGCTTGAACACCTTGTCCAACAGAGGCACGAAGGCGTTGCCCAAGAGGATGGAATATGCCACTCCTCCCGCCGGGCCCCCGAAAACGCGAATCAGGACCACCAATATGCCGATGAGTATGCCGTAGGCCACCTGACCGGCGGTGAACATGGGGCTGGTCACCCAGTCGGTGGCCATGAAGAAGGCGCCCAGCATCAGCCCCCCGGCCAGGACGTGGTAAAGGCCGTCGGAACCCACGATGTAACCGAAGATGAGAACGGTGGCCAGGATGGTCACGGGGATGGTCCAGCGGATGACCCGGCGGTAGATCAAGTAAGCGCCGCCCAGCAGGACCCAGAAGGCTCCCACCTCGGAGATGGCGCCCCCATGGTTCCCGAACAGCAGGGCGAGGTAGGAAGGATGGGGTCCCTCCAGCCCGTGCTTTATGTAGGCCAGGGGGGTGGCGGCGGAGACTCCGTCAAAGCCACCGGGAAGGAAACCGAGGTGCCCCGTCCAACTGGCCAGAAGGCCCGAACAGGTCAGTGCGAAGACGAAACCGAACAGGGCGGGATTGAAGATGTTCCTCCCCAGTCCGCCCATGAGCTCCTTGACCACCACTATGGCCACGAAGGAGGCGATGATGATGTTTAGCCATTGAATCTTGGGCGGGAAGAGTAGGGCCAGCAGGAGCCCCGTCACCGCAGCGCTCCCGTCTTTGAGTGTAGACTCCCTTCCCCTCAACCTGCAGACCAGCCACTCGAAGAAGAGGCAAGAGCCCACCGCCAGCAGGATGTTGAACAGGGCGTTGTAGGTGAACGCCACCAGCGCCGCCACCGTCACTGGGACAAGGGCCACGAGCACGTCCTTCATGGCCGAGGCTGTGTTCTCCTTGCTCCTCAGGTGAGGTGACGGGGTGATAACGAAGCCGTTCTTCGCCATATCCCATCGCCTCCTCTACTTCTTCTTCAGGGCCGCGATGCGGGCCTTGGCCTTACGCACATACTGCACGTGGGGGATGTAGGCGGGGCACTCGTAGGAGCAGCAGCCGCACTCGAAGCAATCCAGCGCCCCCCACATCTCCGCCTTGTCCCATTGACCCCTCCGGGTGGACTGCACGATGTAATTGGGGGCGAGGTTCATGGGGCATACCTCCACGCACT
>JAPWVA010000163.1 GCA_028275245.1 Actinomycetota bacterium | reverse complement strand
TCAAGGGGGGATTTACACACAAAAAGTACGGTATCATTGGGTACATACCTTGTTCATTCGCCTTTAGGTGCCCTATCTCTTCCAGGAACTCGCCACCATGGCTTTTGCCCGCCTTTCTGTCCTCGATTCCACCAACGGGAAAGATGTGGTATTTAATGGTAACGATCGTGGGTTGAAAACCTCTTTCACTTCTCCGGTGGCTGGTCGGCGAACAGGAATGGTATTTAATGGTAATGATTATGGGTGGCTTCGCCTTTCATCTCCGTGTCCGACGGAGGGCGCCCTAGGCCGGTGTCGCAGGAGGAGTTTGGTCTGAATAAAGCGCTTTGGCGCCAAGGCAAGGTTAGGTGACCAGTATGGTCATGATGATCAACCGTTGCCCAAGCCTTGTGCCTATGAGCGACGTCATGAGTGGCGTCATGTAGGCTCTAGAAAGAAAGATTGTAATGATTAAGTACAAGAACGCATGAGAAAGATGGAGGATGACGCCAACGCGCGAGATCAGCATCCGGAGGTAGACCCTGTATGTGGATATTCTGGGTAATCATGTCCTTCCTGTCAGGTTCCATCCCCTTCTCGGTCTTGGTAGTGAGCCGCTTTTTAGGAAGGGATGTGAGGAATTACGGCGATGGTAACCCGGGTACTGTGAACGCTTTCAAGGCGGGAGGCCTTCGCTACGGCCTGGCGGTGGGCATGCTGGATTTCCTCAAGGGCGCCCTGCCCATAGGGATAGCCGCCCAGTTCCTGGGGTGGAGGGATTTCCGCCTCGCTGCAGTGGCCATATCTTGCCTCCTGGGAAGCGCCTACTCCCCGTGGCTCCGGTTTCGCGGAGGAAAATCTATCGCCTGCACCTTCGGTGTTTGGACTGGGGTCCTTATGTACGAGGCCCCCCTCTTCTTGGGCGCTTTTCTGAGCCTTTACGTCCTATTGCTCCGCACCGACGCCTGGTCGGCAGTGCTGGGCTTTTTCTCCTTCCTCCTTTACCTGTGGTTTAGGGGTTCGGAGGCTTCGTTACTCATGGCTGGGGCCTTCAACGCGTTGATCTTGGTCTTGAAACACGCGGCGGACCTTGCCGGGGGGCCTCGTCCCCGCCCCTGGCTGGCTAGGCTGGCGGGGCAGCGGTGAGGGGGTAGCGAGCTGATGGGAGGATGGCCCTCGCATCTATGGGGCGTCTTCGCTTTCCTGGTGGCGGTAACCGTCCTGGCGACGGCCAACGTGTTTCTACTTCCCCGGCTGAGGCCGGGCCGGGAACCTGGGTCCTTTCCTTCCGTGTCCGTTCTGATTCCGGCCAGGGATGAGGAGGATAATATCGGAGAGTGCCTGCGCTCCGTACTGTCCCAGGATTGCCCAGAACTCGAGGTACTGGTCATGGACGACGGGTCATCCGATGGCACCTCCCGGAAGGTGGAGGATATGGCCCGGCGAGACGGTAGGGTGCGGCTCATCAGGGGATCCGGGCCTCCACCTGGATGGCTGGGGAAGAGCTGGGCCTGCTACCGCCTTTACCAGGAATCCCAGGGCGATATACTGCTCTTCATCGATGCCGACGTGCGCTTGCGGGAGGGGTGCCTTTCCGCGGCGGTGGCCGACCTGCTTTCCTCCGGGGCGGACCTGCTTACCCTTTTCCCCCGCCAGGTGATGGCTTCCCTTGGGGAGAAGGTCCTCCTGCCCTTCCTGCAGTGGAGCGTTCTCTCCTTTTACCCGCTGTTCGCTGCGGGTTGGCTGCGGATACCCTCCCTTACGGTGACGGTGGGTCAGTTCTTGATGGTGCGCAGGAAGGCCTACGAGGCGGCTGGCACGCACGAAGCGGTCCGCGCGGAGTTGGTGGAGGACATCGCCCTGGGGCGCCGGCTCATCGCTTCGGGAGGCAGGTGGAGGTTTTGCCTGGATGCAGGCGCGGTGGACTGTAGGATGTACCGGGGCTTCCGGGAGGCTCTGCACGGGTTGGCAAAGGGGGTCTTTCCGGCTTTCGGAGGCAGGGTCCTGATCTTCGCCTTCATATGGTCCTGGATTACATGGGTCTTTGCCGCTCCCCTCGTGTTTTTCGCTCTCTCTCAGGCGGGCGTGGTGGCACAGGATACCGCTGCCCCGGCGCTGGCTTGTATGGGCATATCCCTTGTCCTCTGGGCCCTCTCCTTGAGATTACAACGGCGATCCCCGGCAGTGGCCTTACTCTACCCCTTATGGGTCCTGGCGGGGGCCGCCGTGGCCTTCTATTCCATGTACGTGAGCCTGGCGGGCAGGGCAGGATGGAAGGGAAGGCCCCTTCCCCCCTATCCTCCCCGCTTCCCTTGAGCCTGAAGCTTGCTGGATATCTCTTCACCCGGCATACAGTGGCGAGCGCTGCGGGAGGGATTTCCCTTCCTCGGAGGACCGACCTTTCCCTGTCTTTTGAGGGTTTGCCAGGAGGTTGGTGCCGAATCCTGGGCATCTGCGCCCATCGTGCCGTCCCGGTCCCTTCTCGCCCTTTTTCAGGGGACGCCTTCCTTCCCGCAGCTCCTTTCCGGGTTGACACCCTGGTCCGGCGCATCTATCATTTAGATTTGCTGTGTTTTTCCCGGGAAGCCCCTAGATGGAGTGCGAGATGAGGACTTACAGCGTCAAGAAGGCCGAGATTGACAGGAAATGGTACCTGGTGGATGCCGAAGGTGCCACTCTGGGAAGGCTAGCTTCCGAAGTGGCCAGGATACTGCGAGGCAAGCATAAGCCCATATTTTCCTACCACATAGACGTGGGCGACCACGTGATCGTGGTGAACGCCGAGAAGGTCCAGCTCACCAGCGACAAGGGCAAGAAGAAGGTCTTCTACCGCCATTCCGGTTATCCTGGGGGGATAAAAGCCACCCCCTACGAAGAGCTCTTGAAGACCAAGCCCGAGTTCGTGGTCCAGAAGGCGGTGAGGGGTATGCTTCCCAAGAACCGCCTGGGCCGGGCCATGATAAGGAAACTCCATGTCTACGCGGGGCCTAGTCACCCCCACCAGGCCCAGAAACCGGAGAAGCTGGAGCTGGGTTCTTGATAGGCCGGGTCACCGGGCAGCCGTTTCACGGATAGCGGAAGGCAGGTGTTGGATTTGCCGGAGCCACTGGGATACGGAACTGGCAGGCGGAAGGAAGCCGTGGCCCGGGTATGGCTTTATCCGGGTGAGGGCGAGTTCGATATCAACGGGAGGACCCTTGAGGAATATTTCCCCAGGGAGACCTTGAGGGTGCAGATCCTCAAGACCCTGGAGGTGGCGGGAGCCCTGGGGAGATACAAGGTCAGGGCGACCATCAAGGGCGGCGGCATATCCGGCCAGGCGGGGGCGCTCTCCCTGGGCATAGCCCGGGCCCTGGTGGACGTAGATGAAACCCTCAGGCCCGAGCTGAAGAAGGCGGGATTCCTGCGGCGCGACCCGCGCATGAAGGAGCGCAAGAAGTACGGCCTCAAGAAGGCCCGCAAGCGGCCTCAGTTCTCCAAGCGCTGAGGCGCAGGCTGAGGCGCCGGCCTTTCTCCTTATCTTGGGGATGCCAGTCCGATAGGCCCGTAATGGGTGGGGCCACGGAGGTGGCCCCCTTTCTTTTGGCGAAAGATGGAAAGGGTACTTCCGTCGTGCCGGAGTCTGGCCCCAGGGAACCAGGCAGGGAACCAGGAAGTCTCCCCCGGCGTCCATGCTTCCGGAAGCCGGCCAGAAGCGCGGGCAGCTTTCCCTAGAGGGTATGGTGCGAGGTCACCGGGGAAGCGTCGCGGGTAAGGACGGCTGCCCTGGGGGGAGGACTTCCGCTGGGCCCATCAAAGGGTTTCGCCGGTCCCCGCAGTAGGGGGTTATTCCCGGGCTGGCCGCCGGGGCCGAGGGCACGGCGTTGAAGGCGGCGGATGGGCGGTGATATAGTCCATCTGGAGATTGGAGGGGAGCATGAAATCCGGCGTGGGATCGAACGCTCGCCTTTTCGGGACCGACGGCATAAGGGGAACGGCCAATCGGGAGCTCACCCCAGAGCTGGCCATGAAGGTGGGTTGGGCGGCGGCTACCGTATTGGGCGAGCGCCAGGCTGCGCCTCTCTTCCTCATCGGCAAGGACACGCGGCTTTCCGGCGACATGCTGGAGGCAGCCCTGGTGGCCGGGATATGCTCCGCCGGAGGCAATTGCCGCCAGCTGGGCGTTCTGCCCACCCCTGCCGTGG
>JAPWVA010000183.1 GCA_028275245.1 Actinomycetota bacterium | reverse complement strand
TGTACCCTATCGGCCATGCGCCATAGCCCCTCGGCCTTAGGCCACATGGCTCGGAGAGCGAGGACATTATAGCACGGGTATGTTCGAGTGCGGGTGGCCAGCGGGTCGACCTCCAGCGGTCCCTCCCTGCCCCCACACCCTGGAGGAGACCAAGGTATCCCGGAAGTCCGCAGGAAAGGGTTGAGCGGTGGTCGAGACATCAGAGACACCGGATTCCGCCGCCAGGAACCGGGAGGGCCGCAGTGGGGTACCCTTTGGAGGGAGACGGATTCGCGCCCCATCTCCAGGGGAATCTCCGGGGAATCCCTTCCCCTCTTCAGCCTCACGTCCCAATCCGACGACCTGTGATCACGCCCGCCAACCACCGGTAAAGGAGGATATGGGAAGTCATCCCGCGGAAGGGCCAAGGAGGGGGCGTCAGTTTTTCCGTATGGACCGCGTGACCTCGAGTACTGCTGAGCCCTACTCCACCATCCACAGGAGGTTCTCCACCGCCTCCTCTCCCGCCACCGGCCGTATAAAGATCCAGGCCTTCAGCCCTCTCACCTCCACGATAATCCGCGGATGAAGGCGAAGGTGAAGGCCGTTTTGACCGGAAAGGGATCGGTGCCCTACTCCACCATCCACAGGAGGTTCTCCACCGCCTCCTCTCCCGCCACCGGCCGCAGGAGGTAGGCGGCCAGCTGGGTGGCTAGGATCTTCAAATCGTCGGTGTTGAGGTAGCTGGGGCAGCAGCTGTCGAAAAGGACCCGGCACTGGGGCTCGAACTCTTCGTCACCCCAGTGTAGCACCACCAGGAGGGGCGTGTGGGGGAAGGGCTTGAAGACGTAGGACTCGTCGCCGTAATCGGACCTCTCCCCGCCCAGCTCCTCCGCCAGGGGGGCCAAGGAGTGGGGGGTCCTGCCGAAGGCCTGGGCCAGGGGCTGTTCCACGGTGGGTACCAGTGTAGCGGCGTAGAACCTTCCCCCCGGGAGGTCCCGGTAAGCCACCCACTTGCCGCTGGGCGGGGTCCCGTCCGCCTTCTTCACGTACCTGAGGGCCAGGACCCTCATGGAGAGGCTGTCAATGTGCCCGGGGACCTCCATCTCGCCGGAGGGGAGCGACACCCTTATCACGTCACCGAAGGAGGGGATATCCAGCCTGGTCCCGCCGTCGGGCAGCCGCGTGCAGGAAAAGGCGCCCCTCGCGGCCTGTTCCTCCAAGTCCAAGCCCATGAGCTCCTCCAGCGCATCCCGGTAGAGGCGCCTCCTCTTTTCCTCCCTAGCCTCCTCGTCCTTCACTCGTCCTCCTCTTCCTCCTGCCGGGGCGTCTGGGGCTCATAGGGGCTTTCGTCCACCACCCTCTTGCGTATGGCGCTCTGGGAATACCTCCCCCTCCCCTTCCAGAAGTCGGGGACCAGCATCTCCATCTTCTTCACCCCTCGTCCTTTTCCATCTCCATCACCTGCTCAACTATACAATTCCCTGCCCTAGCGCCCTCTTCCTTGCTCTACCGTCAGCTATAAGGGTCATTCCACTCATTCCCTGGAGGGTTGTTCCGACGAACCGACCGGGTTCCGGTAAATCCTATTGGCCCGTGGTTATGTACGGAATGACCGGAGATTATAATATTGCTTAACTTTGCAAACAATCAAGCGGGAAAGGGCGCCTCGGGAAGCGGCGAGGAAGGTGGAAATGGCGGAAACGAGGGAAGGGCTGTTCCGGAGGAACATAGAGCTGGAGGTGGAGGAGGCAGGCGAGGGCCTACTCCTCGTGAGGGGAAGGCTTACCGACACCAGGGCCGGGAAGGCGGGGGGCGACGAGGACCGGGAAGGCAAACCCCAACAAGGGCACCGGGGCCGGGAAGGGGGAACCGGTCACGTCGTGCACGACATGGAGGTCACCGCCCTGGTGGAGGTGGGTAGCGGCCTCATTCACAACATCCGGGGGGCTATGCACCATGTCCCCTATCCCCAGTGCCGGGAGGCCTTGAAGGCCCTGGGGAGACTCGCCGGCGAGAGGATCGCCCCCGGCTTTTCCTCCCTGGTCCGGGAGGTGGTCTGGTCCCGGGAGGGATGTGTGCACCTGGCCGTCCTGGTCACCGAGATAGGCCACGTGAGCGTCCAGGGGATGGGGGCCTGGACTTCGAGGAGGGTGGACTGGATGCAGATCCCCCGGGAACAGCTGCTCATGGGCCTGGAAGCCCTTCAACTCCCCGACAGCTGCTATACCTGGCGAAGGGACGGTGAGCTCATGGCGAGGATCCTTGGGGGGGAGGAGAGGCCAGGAGAGGATGTCTCTTAGGATGCCCCCGCGGGGAGGCCCCACTCCCCTTTCATAGTAGCGGGGTTCAGCTCGCGTATATGGTCTCAGGATGCCTCCGGGGAGGTCCCGCGCCCCGGATTGTTGCCCGAAAGCTCCAATCCGGATCCACCTCGGGAATGGGCCAGCGCGACTCCCTTATCCCTGCCGGCCTGAGGGAGGCTCGCCATTCCGCTGGCGGATCGCCCACCTGCTATCGCCGAAGGTCTCCGCGCCCAGGGGTAGAAATATAATAGCGGCCTGGATACCCGCCTGGCGACGATAAGGGCCGGCGCCGGTGGTTCCTGCGGGAAGGCGCCGAGGGGGGAACGCTTCGGGGATCGTCCACCAGGCCGGGCGCAAGGGTTGGCCAGGGACGCTGCAGGGGTCCTTCCCGCGAGCCGGAGATGCAGAGAAACCCATATCCCGGAGGCCCAGGATGAGATGGCGAGTCCGGAGGAAGGAGGAAAGCCCGGGAGGGAAAACGGCGGAGGTGGAGCCTTGAACAACCCTTATCTGGTGGGGGCGGTCCTGGCCGTTCTCGGCCTGGCGCTGGGGAGCTTCGATAACGTGGCCATATACCGGGTGCCCCGAGGGCTTTCCCTGTGGAGCCCCGGCTCCTTCTGCCCTCGCTGCCGCCGGCCCATCGCCTGGCACGACAACGTCCCCCTCCTGGGCTATCTGCTTCTGCGGGGGAGGTGCCGTAACTGCGGGGATTCCATCTCCTACCGCTACCCCCTGGTGGAATTCCTGAGCGGGGCGCTGTTTCTGGCCGTGGGGGCCAAACACGGCTTTTCCTGGAAGGTGGAGATGCTCCCGGAGCTCCTGATGGTCACCGTGCTCCTCATCGTCTCCTTCATAGACCTCGACGAGCAGATCATCCCCAACCGCATCATCCTTCCCGCCATACCCCTGGCGTTGGCCCTGGTGGCCCTGGTGGCCGGTACCAGAGGTGACTGGGGGATTCTCCTGCGTTCCCTGGCCGGGGCGGCCATCGGCGGGGTCCCCCTGGGCTTGCTGGCACTGCTCTTCCCCCGGGGGATGGGCATGGGCGACGCCAAACTCTCCCTATTCACCGGGGTTGTGCTGGGTTACCACCAGCTCACCGGCTTCTTCTTCGCCTTCCTCACCGGCTCGCTGACCGGGCTGGCCCTCATGGCCTTAGGCAAGATGGGGAGGAAGAGCCGCATCCCCTTCGGTCCCTTCCTATCCCTGGGGGCCCTCGTCGCCCTCTTTTTGGGCTCCCAGGTATGGGAACTATACAGGGGGATGATAGGGCGCTGAAAGGCGGGCAGCGGCACATGCCGCCGAATCCGGGTGACACACAAACGGGTTTGCGCCCACCTACTCTTTGATCGGAACCCACGCGCTAGCGGAACACTCGTACTTCAACCATTCCCGCTAAAAGAAAAGGGAGCGACATCGTCGCCCCCTCCCGGAGAAACTCCCACCGAGATCAAGGAGACCCATGCTCGGAGCAACTCGTGGTGGGCCTTATCTCGTTGGAGCTCCCGTAAGTTACCGTTACCGTGCCGCCCGAGGGGCACTTGGGCGCACCTCCTACCAGCTCCCCGCTGTAAT
>JAPWVA010000162.1 GCA_028275245.1 Actinomycetota bacterium | reverse complement strand
AGGTGCTTTTCGAGGCTCCACCGCGAGGAGGTTTGGGAATGAGAAAGGACAAAGACGGACTCCAGGGTAAACCGAGGTATCGCATGCTCTACACCGTCACCGCCCTCACCCTGTCGGTCTTTTTGGTTTTCGCCCTCGCCTCCTTCCTCCTACTCAACCGTTCCATGAACCACCTGACGAAAAGAAGCCAGGAGATACTGAGGGAGACCCAGGCGCAGACCATCAAGTCCTCCACCGAGTACATATACCTTCTCACTGGGCAACGGGCGGTGGAAAATCTCGCCACCGTTTCCCCCCTCGAGATCTACCAGGCTTTCATCAACAGGGAAATCCTTCCCTTCCAGGAAGAAATGTGCCGGGAGATCCGGGCCATGGTGGAAAGGGGTCTCAACGGCTTGGACTCCATATCGGTGGTCCTGCTGGTGGAACCGGGGGAAGGCCGTCCCCCCCAGAACGTGGTCTACCTCTCCCACGACGAAAGCCTGGTTTACAAAGCCACCGTCCCCGGGAAGATAGTGGAAGCCATAAAATCCGGAGAGGAATACCTGTGGATGGAAGGGGGGATTCCCGAGTTCGGCCTGCCGGGCGAGCACCTGGTGATCCTGCAGCCCTTCAACCCGGGGATCCCCGGCACCACCGTATCCATCGTGTGCACCAGGCCCATGCACGAGGAGATCTCCAGGATCGAATCCTTGCTCGAGGGGGAAAGGAGGAACAACCTGTTCTTCCTCCTCACCTTCATGGCCGCCGCCATGGGGGTGCTGGTACTCGTCGTGCTCATACTCCTTCGCCAGCTCATAATCTCCAGGATAACCCGTCCCATAGAGAGGCTCGCAGGGGCGGCGGCCCGCGTCATGGAAGGGGATCTGGACGTGGAAATCGACGTGGATGAAAAGGGCGAGTTCGCAGTTTTAGAGAAGGCCTTCAAGAATATGGTGGAGAGCTTGCGCCGGGTGATAGAGAAGAGCCTCGGGGGCCAGTAGCGTAGGGAATTTCCTACACCTATTAGCCGGTGAGCTATGCCGGGTGATAGAGAATAGCCTCGGCGGCCCGTAGCCGCCATTTTGGGTGCGGCGAAGGCAGCTCGCGGAAGGCAGATCCACCGGCCCAGGCGGATAATGCCGGTACCGAGCCTCATTCCCACTCGATGGTGGCGGGTGGCTTGGAGCTTATGTCATAGGCCACCCGGTTGACCCCATCCACTTCGTTGATGATGCGGTTGGATATTCTTTCCAATACATCGTAGGGAAGCCTAGCCCAGTCAGCGGTCATGGCATCCTCGCTGGTCACCGCCCGGACGATCACCGGATAAGCGTAGGTGCGCTCGTCCCCCATCACCCCCACCGTCTTGACATCGGGGAGGATGGCGAAGGACTGCCAGAGCTTCCTGTATAACCCCGCCCTCTTGATCTCCTCCACCACGATCTCGTCCGCCTCACGGAGTATCCGCAGCTTTTCCGCATCCACCTCCCCGATGATCCGGATGGCCAAGCCGGGGCCAGGGAAAGGCTGCCTCCACACAATCTCCTCCGGCAAACCCAACTCCTCCCCCACCGCCCTCACCTCGTCCTTGAAGAGGTCCCGCAACGGCTCCACCAGGATGAAGTCCATCTCCTCGGGAAGGCCCCCCACGTTGTGATGGGACTTGATCCTCGCCGCCTCCCCGGTACCGCTCTCGATGATGTCCGGGTACAGGGTACCCTGCACCAAGTAACGGACATCCTTCAGCCCCCTGGCCACCTCCTCGAAAACCCGGATGAACTCCTCCCCGATGACCTTCCTCTTGGCTTCCGGGTCGGTCACCCCTTTGAGACGCCGCAGGAAGCGGTCTTGGGCCTTAACGTGAATGAGGTTCATCCGGAAATGGCGCCGGAAGGTGTCCTCCACCTGCTCCGGCTCCCCCTTGCGCATGAGACCATGGTCCACGAAAACGCAGGTGAGCCGGTCGCCCACCGCCTTGTGCACCAGCACGGCGGCGGTGGCCGAGTCGACCCCCCCGGAGAGCCCGCAGATGATGCGGTTATCCCCCACCTGATCCCTGACCTCTTCCACCGCCTTCTCTATGATGGAGACCATGGTCCAAGTGGGGAGGCAATCGGCTGCCAAGTATAGGAAGTTCTTCAAAATATCCATCCCATGGGGAGTATGGACCACCTCAGGGTGGAATTGTACGCCGTAGATCCTCCTCTCCGGGTCCTCCATAGCGGCCACTGGGGAGCCCCCCGTCACGGCGGTTACACGGAACCCGGGTGGGGCCTCGGTGACCGAGTCCCCATGGCTCATCCACACCCTCTGCTCCGCTGGGAGGTCGTGAAAGAGTATGCTTTCCCCCAGCACCCGCAGGTCCGTCCCCCCGTACTCCCGGCCACCGGTGGCCTCCACCCTGCCCCCCAGCATGCGAGCGAGCAGCTGGTGGCCGTAGCATATCCCTAGGATGGGAATCCCCAGCTCCAGTAGCTCTGGGTGGGGCACGGGGGCATTTTCCTGGTAAACACTGGAAGGACCGCCCGAGAAGATCAATGCCTTGGGGTTTTTCTTCCTGACTTCCGCGGGGGTGACGCTGTGGGGCACTATCTCCGAGTAAACCTTGCACTCCCTAACACGCCTGGCGATGAGCTTGGCGTATTGGGCGCCGAAATCCACCACCAGGACGCTGTCGGTGGGAAGCCTTTCCAAACCCGCCTCCTTATCGCCTTATCTCTCCCCCGGCGTCGCATCCATCCCTGGGGATCACTTCACCATCCCCACTCCCTGTTGGAATTGGAGCTGTTTTCCCTCGGTACGGATGCTGGGGGCCACCATGACCTCAGCCCTTTGGAAATCCCTGATGTTCTCGTAACCGCAGGTGGCCATGGCCATGCGCAGGGCCCCGAAGAGGTTAACCGTCCCGTCGTTTTCGTGGGCGGGACCCACCAGGATCTCCTTCAAAGTCCATTTCCTCTCCGTCTTCACCCGAGTTCCCCGGGGAAGCTCCGGGTGGAAGGTGGCCATCCCCCAGTGGTATCCCAGCCCCGGCGCCTCCTTGGCGGAGGCTATGGGAGAGCCGAGCATCACCGCGTCCGCACCGCAGGCGATAGCCTTGGCTATATCTCCACCGGTGCGCATCCCCCCATCGGCGATGACGTGCACGTAGTCACCCGTCTCGGTCAGATGCCTCACCCGGGCGGCGGCGGCATCGGCCAGGGCGGTCGCCTGGGGGACGCCCACGCCCAGCACGCCCCGGGTGGTGCAGGCCGCCCCCGGTCCCACTCCCACCAACACCCCCACCGCGCCGGTGCGCATCAGGTGAAGGGCGGTGGAATAGGATGCGCATCCACCCACGATGGCTGGTATGGGTAGCTCTGAGATGAACTTCTTCAAGTTAAGTGGCTCGGTACGAGTGGAAACGTGCTCCGCACTCACCACGGTGCCTTGTATCACCAGGATGTCCAAACCCGCCTCCAGAGCCGTCTTGTAATACCGTTCCACCCTCTGGGGAGTGAGGGAAGCAGCAGCCACCACGCCTCCCTCTTTTATCTCCCGGATCCTACGGTAGATCAACTCCTCCTTGATGGGCTCCTGGTAGACCCGTTGTATGCCTCTGGTGGCCTGGTCATCCGGCAGGGAAGCTATCTCCTCGAACACCGGCCGGGGGTCCTCGTAACGGGTCTGGAGGCCTTCCAGGTTGAGCACCGCTAACCCACCCAGCTTGCCGATAGCGATGGCCATGTTCACGTCCACCGCGGCATCCATGGCCGAAGCCACTAGGGGGAGCTCGAAGCGGAATCCAGCTATCTCCCAGCTGATGTCCACGTCATCCGCATCCCGGGTCCTTCGTGATGGCACGATGGATATCTCGTCCAGTCCGTAGGCCCTCCTTCCTGATTTTCCCAGGCCGATCTCTATTTCCATGGGGCACCTCCGTCAGGGGAACCGGAAACCGGATATCCTATGTATTCTTGGTACCTTCAAGAACAGCTCATCCCCAGTGACTTATTCCTCGGGGGGCTTTCTTTGGGCCTTTCGCACTGAATCTTTCATTTATAGTTAGATATCCATTACTATATCCCTCCCCCGGGATGTCAAGCATTTCCCTTTCCGGGCTCCTTCGATTCTAAAGACCCTTCCTCAGTCCGGTCATGCCGTTTCACCACGGGGGAGGCCACTGGAAAAAGGCCGGGTACCGGCTTTCCCCGGCCCCGCGTCCGAACCCGCCGAAGGAAAGGAAAACGAAAGGGG
>JAPWVA010000161.1 GCA_028275245.1 Actinomycetota bacterium | reverse complement strand
TCCTGCGACTTATTGTCAATAGTGTGAGGTGTCAATATAATTCCTCTGGACCTGAAGCGGGAAACCGAAGGAAGAACGGAAATCCCACCAGCGAAAGCATGAAGATCGAAGCCACCTCATCGTGGTTCGGGGCCCTGGTCCTGCTGGGCGGACTGGGGCTTTTCCTTTTCGGCATGCATCTGTTGAGCGAGGGACTCCAGCTGGCCTCGGGGGAGAGGCTGCGCAAGATACTGGAAACCCTCACCAGGAACCGCCTGCGAGGCACGGCCGTGGGGGCCATAGTCACCGCTCTCATCCAGAGCTCCTCCGCCACCACCGTCATGCTGGTGGGATTCGTCAACGCAGGGCTCATGACCTTCACCCAGTCCGTCCCGGTGATATTCGGAGCCAACATCGGCACCACCGTGACCGCCCAGATCGTGGCCTTCGACGTCAAGACCCTTTCCTTCCCCTGCCTGGCCGTGGGGTTCCTCATGTACATGCTGGGCAGCAAGAGGAAGATAAAGTACGCCGGACAGGCCATCCTCGGCTTCGGGGTCCTCTTCTTGGGGATCGAGCTCATGAAGGGCGCCATGGCCCCCTTCAAGAACTCCGGCGCCTTCGAGAGCTGGATCCAGGAATACGGGTCCAACCCCCTGCTGGGGCTTCTGCTCGGCCTGGTGACCACCAGCATCATCCAGAGTTCTTCCGCCACCACGGGCATGCTGGTGGCCATGGCCTCTGCGGGACTTTTGGGATCGGGAGGCGTTGACTCCCTGCGCATAGCCATCCCCATAATCCTGGGATGCAACATCGGGACCTGTATCACAGCCTGGATCGCTTCCCTCGGGGCGAGCCTGCCCGCCAAGAGGGTGGCGGTGGCCCATTACCTGTTCAACATCTCCGGCTCCTTCATCTTCCTCCCCCTCACACCCTGGTTCGCCCGCCTGGTGATGACAGTGAGCAAGGCACTGGGGGCGGGGCCGGAGAACGTGGCCCGCCAAGTGGCCTGGGCCCACACCCTCTTCAATGTGATCATAACGCTGTTTTGGCTTCCTCTACTTAACCAGTTCGTGACCTTGGTGAAATGGGCGAAAAGGGGTAAGGAACCCCTCCCGGAGAGGGACCCCCTCTTCCTCGACCCCAGGATTTTCCACAATCCCTCGGTAGCCCTGGAGATGGCCCGCAAGGAGATATCCCGCATGGCCAGAGTCACCCTGAACATGCTTAAGACCAGCGTGGGATTCCTAGAAAAGATGGAAAGGGGAGGCAGAAAGACGGTGCTGGAGCAGGAGAGCATCGTGGATGGATTGGCCCACTCCATTACCGATTACCTAACCCGGCTCTCCCAAGAGGCCCTGTCCGACGAACAGTCGGAAACCCTGGCTGGTTTCATGCACGCGGTGAACGACGTGGAAAGGATCGGCGATCACGCCGAGAACATCATGTACCTGGCCACCACCAAGAAGGAGAACGACCTCAACTTCAGCGAGGAGGCCAAGCGGGAATTGGAAAACATTTCCTCTACTGTGTTCAGGATGTACGAGGGGATCATCGAGGCCTTCGAACAAGAAAAGCCGGAACAAGCCCGTGAGTACCAGTCCCTCGAGCACGAGGTGGACCAGATGGCCAGCCAGTTCCGCCGCAACCACATAAAGCGCCTCAACCTGGGACAGTGCGACGGGCAGGCCGGCGTCATATTCCTGGATACCTTGAGCAACCTGGAAAGGGTTGGGGACTTGGCCAACAACCTGGGCCACGTAACCACGGGGGCTCTAGAGCGCCTGTGACCGTGATCCCTCACGGGCAAAGACTACGCACACGACCCCCCACCGAGACCGCCATGGCGAAGCAGGTGGCCCTGCAATCCACCCCCAGGCTGGTCTATACTGATGACCATAGAAGCCGGCTTCGGTTCCTGTGAAAGGGGGTAAAGATGTCCCTCAGTGAAGAGCTCGCCTTCCTGGATGCCACCGCCCAGGCCGACCTGGTGCGCAGGAGGGAATTGAAACCAGTGGAGCTGGTGGAAGCGAGTATCCAACGCATCGAGGCCTTGAACGGGAACCTCAACGCGGTGGTGACGCCCATGTTCGAGGAGGCCTTGGCGGCAGCCAGAGGACCCCTGCCGGAGGGCCCCTTCCAAGGAGTACCCTTCCTCCTCAAGGACCTTATCGCCTTCTACCGGGGAGCTCGCCTCACCTTCGGCTCGGCCTTCATGAAGGATTACATCGCCACCTTCGACAGCGAGCTGGTGGTGCGCCTCAAGAGGGCAGGCCTTATCGTGGTGGGAAAGACCAACACCCCCGAGTTCGGCATACTCCCCACCACCGAGCCCAGGCTCTTCGGTCCTGCCCGAAACCCCTGGAACCCGGAAAGGTCCACCGGCGGCTCCAGCGGCGGTTCGGCGGCGGCGGTGGCCTCGGGCATGGTGCCCATGGCCCACGCCAACGACGGGGGCGGGTCCATCCGCATCCCCGCCTCCTGTTGCGGCGTGTTCGGGTTGAAACCCACCCGGGCGAGGAACCCGCTGGGACCTTGGCTGGGAGACATCCTCAACGGCCTGGTGGTGGAACATGCCGTGACGCGCTCGGTGAGGGACAGCGCCGCCCTGCTGGATGCCACCTCCGGGCCGGACCTGGGCGACCCCTACTGGGCTCCTCCCCCCGCCAGGCCTTTCCTGCAGGAGGTGGGCGCCGACCCAGGGCACCTCCGCATCGCCTTCACCTACAAGGTGGCTGGCCAGCCCGTGCACCCGGACTGCGTGGAGGCGGTGATGGACGCTGCTCGGCTGTGCGAGGAACTCGGCCACCGGGTGGAAGAGAGGGACATCAAGCTGGACGTCCCCCAAGTCACCTCCATGTTCATGACCCTGTGGGCCGCAGCCCAAGCTTGGAACGCGGATAGCCTGTCCCAACTCACGGGGAGGACGCCCAGGGAGGAGGATTTCGAGCCCCTCACCTGGGCCCTCATACAGATGGGCCGGCAGGTCACCGCGTCCCAGTACCTCCTGGCGGTCACAGGGCTGCAGGCGGTGAGCAGGTCGCTGGCCCGCCAGATGGAACCCTACGACCTCTACCTCACTCCCACCCTGGCGGAGCCCCCCGTCCCCTTGGGGACCTTCGACTCGCCACCCGACAACCCCCTCTACGGGATGGCCAGGGCGGGGATGTATGTCCCCTTCACGCCCATCTGCAACATCACCGGCCAACCCGCCATGAACGTACCCCTTCATTGGAACCGGGAAGGATTGCCGGTGGGCGTCCACTTCGTGGCCAAGTTCGGCGACGAAGCCACCCTCTTCCGCTTGGCAGCTCAGCTGGAGGAGGCCCGTCCTTGGGCAAGGCGCTATCCACCGGTCACCGAGTACTGGAAGGGGGCCTTCGACCAGGCGGGCGAATGAGAAAGGTAGGAACTCCGAGAAGGAAGGCCCAAGGCGCGGAAAGATTCGCCAGCAGTGTAGGACTTGGCAGCGTCGGGGGTGACCATCCCCGGCCGATCCTGGTGATCAGTCGCTGTCTGGGCTTCGATGCCTGCCGGTGGAACGGCGAGGTGGTGAGGGATCCCTTCGTGGAGGTACTGGTGCCCCACATCCGTGCTATCACGGTCTGCCCGGAGGTGGACATGGGCCTGGGGGTCCCCAGGGAACCGGTTCACCTGGAGGTATGGGACTCGGGAATCAGGCTTGTCCAATTCGGTCCCGGCATCGATCACACGGAGGGCATGCTCGCCTTTTGCCGCAAGTTCCTAAAGGGGTTGAAGGAAGTGGACGGCTTCCTCCTCAAGGCCCGCTCCCCTTCCTGTGGCAACCGGGATGTGAAGGTATATCCCCGGGGGAGCGATGACCGGGGGGCCATCGGCAAGTCCGCTGGGATCTTCGCCGCCGAGGTGATGAAATCCTTTCCCGGGCTCCCGGTGGAGAGCGAGGGCAGGCTGAGGAACCACCGGATCCGGGAGCACTTCCTCACCAGGATCTTCCTATATGCCCGCTTCAGGGAGGCAATGGCGGTAGGCACCCGGGGTAGTCTGGTGGAATTCCATTCCCGTCACAAGCTCATCCTCATGGCCTACCACCAAGGGGAGTTGCGGGAAATGGGCAGGCTACTGGCCCGGGCGGCCGACCATCCCACGACCGAGCTTTTCCGCCTCTACCGGGAGCACCTTTTGAGGGCCACCCAACGCCTTCCTCGGCGCACCTCCCACCTGAACGTGCTCCTGCACGCCATGGGTTACTTCTCCAAAGGCCTCTCGCCCAGGGAGAAAGCCCACT
>JAPWVA010000181.1 GCA_028275245.1 Actinomycetota bacterium | reverse complement strand
CCGGGGCTTCCCAGGGATTTTTTGGCCCTAGCGATTCCCGCTTCCCTGGGCCTGGCCTGCTACGTAGGCATGGGAATCCTCCTGGGCATGGAAGAGCTTCGCCTGCTTGGGAGGATGATTTACCGCTTCCTCCCGGCAAGGCAGGGGAGCCACCTCGCCCAACCGGGTCCCGGTGAACGTTGAATTCTCGTTTCCGGCGCTGAAAGGATATGGCCTCCGAAAAGGGGAATATATGTTAACGGATGATCATGAAGGGGTGGAGGGGGATGGTTAGCTCGTCCCATCCGCAAGGGGAGAAGGAAACCATGGAAAGGGGGCAGGGAACCTGCCCCCGGGTAGGCTTTGCGGGACGCGCCCCGGTTTCCCGGTCCCCCAAGCTCGTTTCCGGGGAAAGGGGAAGTGTTGCCCTTTATCTCTTGAAACTGCTCATCCCCTTCGTGATCCTGGGCTTTATCATCTCCCAGGCAGGGCCCATCGTCTGGAACCAGATCTACACCAGGATTATGGCCAGTGATGTGGGCGATTATGCCCTGCAGATCTACCGTGAGAACAACGGGAACATGGAAAAGGTCAACGTCAAGGTAAGGGAGATGGTAGTGGAGAGAGGGGGGCGATTGGTGGGGGATGTGGTTGTGGTGAGCGACGCTTCCGGACGCCCGCGGGCCCTTTTTCTTCGCGTGAGGCGTATCACCAGCACCTTGCTTTTCCGCCGCATCTCCTACCTAGCACCCTACACCGAGGCCAGGGCCGAGGTGATGAAGGAGATCCAGTAGTCGAAATCGGTCACCCCTTCCATCGCCAGGAGTGGGGTCACCCGCACGAACCGAAGAGGACAGGAGGAACAGTACGACCGTGGATCGTGAAACCTTCCCCCAGGTAATCCGGGTGGTGGTGGAGGTACCCAAGGGTTCGAGGAACAAGTACGAGTACGAACGCGTAAGTGGCAGGATCAAGCTGGATCGAGTGCTGTTCAGCGCTGTCCATTACCCGGCGGACTACGGCTTCGCCGAGAACACTCAGGCAGAGGACGGGGACGAGGTGGACGTGCTGGTTCTCATCGATGAACCCACCTTCCCGGGGTGCCTCATCGAGGCCCGCCCCATCGGCCTCCTGGAGATGTGGGACGAAAAGGGCAGGGATAATAAGGTGCTGGCGGTGCCGGTCCGGGACCCCCGCTGGTCCGCCTATCATGATATCAGCGAACTCCCTCCCCACCTCCTCGTGGAGATAGAGAACTTCTTCCTCACCTACAAGAAGCTGGAGGCCAAGGAGGTGAGGAGCGGGGGATGGAAAGGGGTTGGGGAGGCCCTATCCTACTTGGAAAACCGCGCAATAAAGTCCTGCTAAAAGGAGCGAAAACCACCAGTCCGCGAAGGTTGGTGTCCCCTCTAACGATAGGGATTTAACTCCTTCCCACCCTGGGACCGCTATCCCGTGGAAGAAGGCATGGGTGTTCTCGCCCGTCCTCAGGCCTGTTCTCCCTCATACGGCCTGATCATTATGATGTGGCTCTTGTTTATGTCGATGAAATCGGTGCGAAAGAGCATTTCTCTGGTATGGATGTCGTATACCTCCACGTCAGTCAGGGCGAAGAAGGTCTGGGTCTCCCTGGACTGCATGATGTCTGTAAGGCGGGCTCCTGGGAAGATGTGTAGATCTGCCAAGATACGATGGTTGACGGTGTAAATCTCCACCCTCAGCCTTTCCTTCCTCGCGTACATGGTCACCTCCCCTTCGCCTCGACCCCCGCCCTATCCCTCCACCACTATAGCACCCCGGCTTCTCGCGAGGCCAACCCTTAATTCTTCTCTCCCCCCGTGCCACGCAGCCGGAGTGGGGAAATACCGTCACTTAATGCCGGAACGCCCCCTCTACCTGCCCTTCCACCCGCAGGAACCGGCATGAGCGGGACCGGCCAGGCCGGGAAGCCCCGCTTCTCTCCCGAGTGGGGTTGTCCACGACCCCGCCTTGTATCCCACAAGGTCAAAAGTGACGCTGGCCATCGGTCACCAGGACAGAGCCAAGGAATGGAGCACGTGACCCGCCGATAACTCCAGGGCCGCCATCCCCACCGCAGCCATGATGGTAAGGCCCCTTCCCATCATAAGGGGCCGAGGTCGGGTCAGACTTCCGCCCCGGCCGTCCGGCGTCTTCGCCTTACGGATACGGAAAGTCAAAAGCAAAAGGAAATTGAGCATGGTAAGCGAACCTACCAGGGAGAGAAAAAGGTATGCCTGAGCGAGGCGAAAAAGTTCCTCAGGGCGCCAAAGGAAAGCCGCCATCACTATGCAGGAGGCTATCAGGATTGCCGAGGCCCGGGCAAGGCCAAGGGATCTCCCCCCCTCTTCCCCGGGACCTAAGGCGGGCAGTCCCACCCGGAAGGCCAGGGGGAGGGCCAGTCCCGAACCGCAGGAGAATCCGCTCAGCAGCCTCAAGAGGTTGCTGCTCTCCCTTGATCCCAGATAGCTGGTGATGGAATCCCAGAGGAAAAAGGCAAACCCTGCCAACGTCAGCAGGTAAAAGGAAAGCGGCAAGTTTCTAAACCTGCGAGCAAAGAGGAAAAGCAATGCCATGGTAGTGAAAAGCCCGACGAAAAGCCCGGTATCTCGGGCGCAGACGAAAAGGGGCTTGCTCCCGTAGTGGAGCATCCTTTCTTGCTGTTGGTGGCATATGGAAAAGCCCAGCCACCAGAGGAGATGATCCCACCAACTCAATTTTCCCACCTCGCGTAGTCCCTAAGAGGCAGGCCATCAGCACTTGGGAAGCTTGACCATCTCGCGCGCGAAAAAAATGAGTAATACCATGCCACCGAGAATCAGGAAGGCTCCCGCCCACGCGACGAAGGAGGAGCCGCTCCAGCCCACCCCAGGGGCCTTTCTCCATAGAAAGAACCAGCTACCCAAAGGCACCGTGAAGATCGACCCTAGGAGTTTCCAGTTCCTCTTTCCCGCCGCCCACAGGGCGGCGGGAAGCGACAGCGAGAGGGCGAGGGTGGCCATCAGAAGCAGGGCCCAACCCCCCTTCCCCGTACCGGCATAATAAAGGACGACCACTAACGTGCAAAAGATGGCGGTGACAGCCCACCCCGCCCAGGCCGCGAGGCCCCTCCACCCGTTGAGTCCCTCGCCCTCGCCCAGTCTGAACCAGCAACGGGAGCAGATGGCCTCTCCTGAATCCATTCCTACCGGCCAATCCCTCACGTACCGGCCGCAGCCCCCGCAGTTCAATCCTTACCTCACCCCTTCTTACGCCTTCGATCCGGCGGTGGAACTATCCCCCCGCCCTCATTTCCCGTCGCGCCAACCTTCAAACCCAGGGCTGGACCCACCCTTTCGAGAAGCTCCTGCCACACCCGGTCTCCCTCGTCGATCTTGACCATCAAGGCGCCCTCCGGGCATACCTGTGCGCACCTTCCGCATCCCTTGCACGCCTCATCGTCAACCCAAGCCCGCCCTTCCTTTAGGGAGATGGCCCCTATGAAGCAGGTATCGGCACAGGTGCCGCACCCCCGGCAAGTACCCGAGACCTCCACCCTGATGGAATCCAGCCTCTTGATGGCCGCCTTTAATCCTCGCCCCGCCTTCTTCATGTCCGTTCTCACCAGGCAACAACAATCGCAGCAGAAGCATATGACCAAAAAACGGGGAAAGCGATGCAACACTCCCAGGGCCACGGCATCCGTCCATAGGCGCCCCACCATCCCTACTAGCCCCATTTTCGCCCCCCGCTCCACGTGCTCCAAGCATTCCTCCACCGTGGCGCTCCGCCCCAAGCTCGGGTGCAGGTGTGCCGCCGCCTCTCCTAGGTATATGCAACCGTGTTCGTGGGGATAACTCTGGCAACCTTCTTGGCTCCGGCATATGCATTGATGG
>JAPWVA010000160.1 GCA_028275245.1 Actinomycetota bacterium | reverse complement strand
GACCTCGTAGGCCTCGGTGATCTCCTTGAACTTGGCCTCGGCCTCGGCGTCGCCACGGTTGACGTCAGGGTGGTACTTCCTGGCCAGGCGGCGGTAAGCCTTCTTTATCTCCTCCTGGCCGGCATCCCTCGAGACTCCCAGTATGTTGTAATAATCCTTCATGGGTGGGGCATCTCCCCTCGCGAGGTCAATATCGTCAATATATTACCCGGTAAGGGTCTCCAGGGCGCGGCTCAGGGAGCGAGCGATGAAGTCCACGGTGGGAATGACCCGGGCGTAGTCCATACGGGTCGGGCCCAGCACGCTAACGGTTCCGGCCATCTCATCCCCTATATTGTAGGGGGTGGCTATTAGGCTGAAGGACCTGAGCTCCGAGGCCATGTTCTCGTCCCCTATCCTCACCACCAGCTTGTTAGAGCGGATAACCTCCCTGAGCATGTGCAACAGGTGGTATTGCTCCTCGAACTTGCGCAGCAGGCCCTCTATCTTCTCCAGGCCCTCCTCATCCAGTCCCCGGAGGAGGTTCACCGCCCCTCCCACGTAGACCTTCTCGTATTCCTCTCGGAACATCATCTCCATGATGCCCTCCAAGGCCGCCCGGGCCAACTCCTTCTCTTGTACTCCCCGAAGGAACTCCCCGGTGTCCATGCTCTCCAGCTGGTCCAGCTTCTTGCCCGCCAGCTTCTCGTTGAGGTATCCCTGTACCTTCTCTATATCCTCGGGTTTCACCGGGGAATTGAGGGTGAGGTTCATCTTCTCCACCCTACCGGTATCGGTGATGACCACCATGAGCAAGAGGTCCTCCCTCAAGCTCACCAGGTCGATGTGCTTGAGGCAATTGCGCTCCAGGCGCGGGGCGATCACCATGGCTGCAGCTCGGGTCAGCCGCGAAAGCAGGTGGGTGGTCTCCCGGAGGAGTTGCTCCAGCTCCCTGGTCTTGCTGGAGAACAGGGCCAGGATGGCCTTTTTCTCCTCTACCCCCAGCCGAATACTCCCAGCCAGGCTGTCCACGTAGAATCGGTAACCCAGGTAAGTGGGCACCCTCCCTGCGGAGATGTGGGGCTGGTAAAGATAACCCATGTCCTCCAGGGCGCTCAGCTCATTCCTGATGGTAGCCGGGCTTATACCTAGGTTGAGGGTCTCCGCCAGAGCCTTAGAGCCCACCGGTTGGCCGGTGATTATGTAGCGATAGACCAGCGCATTGAGTATCCTGCTTTTCCTCTCGTCCAGAGCCATTAGCACTCTCCCCTTTCGAGTGCTACCAAGTATAAGGTAAGGTATCCAGAATGGACGGTCAAGCCGGCAGGAGCTTTGCCAGGACCTCGTTCTGCAACAGCATTCCCCGGGTGGTGAGGGAGATCCTCCCCTCGCTTTCCTCCAGCAAACCCAGGTCCCGCAGTTCCTCCACTATCTCCATCGCATCCTTGAGTAGGGTGACTTCGATTCCCTCCGCAAGCCGTAGGCCCAGCATGACCGTCTCGGACTCGTCTTCCCAAGGGAGTAGGGGATGGGCTTCCACTACGGGTGCTGCTCCTTTGCGGATGGAGGAAACGTAGTGGATTACCGAGTCCACGTTCTTCCAACGCACGCCCCCAATGAAGGAGTGGGCTGATGCGCCCAGCCCCAGATACTCCTCCCTTCGCCAGTAACCCAGGTTGTGGTGACATTCCCTGCCGGGTAGGGAGAAATTGGAGATCTCGTATCGCCGGTAACCGTGACGTCGCAGTAGCTCCACCGCCGCCTCGTATTCCGCCGCCACCTCGTCCTCCCCGGGAAGTTCCGTCAAACCTTGCTCCACCTTTCGGGCCATAGGGACTCCCGGGGAGAGGGAGAGAGGATATATGCTTACATGGTGTGGTCGGTAGGCTAGCACTTCCACGAGCGACCGTAAGAAGGAGTCTTTGCACTCCCGGGGTAGCCCATACAGCAGGTCTACGCTTACCGTCACTCCCTCGATGCCCATGGCTTCCCAGAGGAGCTCGTGGCATTCCCGGGCACCGTGGATCCTTCCCAGGAGTCGAAGGACCGTGTCGTCCAGGGATTGCAACCCAAGGCTCAAGCGGTTCACGCCATGACCAGCGACCTCCCGGAGCTCCTCCCCGGTCCATGTGCCTGGGTTGACCTCCACAGTGACCTCGGCATCTTCCTTGACCGGGAATATATCCTGGACGCGGGAAAGTAGGGTCCCCACCCGTGCCGGTGGAAGCACGCTCGGGGTCCCCCCTCCGATGTAAAATGACTCCACCTGCTTCCCAGTGGATAATGGGGAGCGAGCCCATAGCTCCGCCTCCCGGAGGAGGCAGTAGAAGTACTCTTCCTGTACCTGATGGCTCGCCACCCGGGAGGTGAAGTCGCAGTAGGGACACCGTCGTAGGCAGAAGGGCCAGTGAATGTATATCCTCATGTTCACGGGTCGGTCCTTCTCACCTCCCCCTCTCCTCGCGGGAGACGGTGAGGGCCCGGATGAAGGCCTCCTGGGGGATCTCCACCTTTCCCACCATCTTCATCCTCTTCTTGCCCTCCCGCTGCTTTTGAAGGAGTTTCTTTTTCCTGGTCACGTCGCCACCGTAACACTTGGCCAAGACGTCCTTTCGACGGGCCTTTATGGTCTCTCGGGCCACGATCCTTCCCCCCAACGCAGCCTGGATGGGAACGTCGAAGAGCTGGCGTGGTATGAGCTCCCGGAGCTTCTGGGCGATCCTCTTCCCGTACTCGTGGGCCCGCTCCCTTACCACGATGGTGCTGAAGGAATCCACCAACTCTCCGTTGATGAGTATGTCCAGCTTCACCAGGTCCCCGGCCAGGAACCCGTGGAACTCGTAGTCCAGGGAAGCGTAGCCCCTGCTTCGAGATTTGAGCTGGTCGTAGAAGTCCACGATGATCTCCGCCAGGGGAAGGAGGCACCTTATCTCCACCCGCCTGCTGGTCAGGTAGTTCATGTTGCGGAAGACCCCCCTCCTTTCCCGCAGCAGTTCCATCACGGCCCCTAGGTAATCAGTGGGCAAGATGATGGTGGCGGCCACGTAGGGCTCCCGTATCTCCCGGACCATGCTCATATCCGGAAGGTCGGAGGGGTTGCGGATGTAGAGAACGTCACCCTTCCGGGTCTCCACCTCGTAGACCACGTTGGGAGCGGTGATTACCAGGTCGAGACCGTATTCCCTCTCCAGCCGCTCCTGCACAATCTCCATATGCAGAAGGCCCAGGAAACCGCAGCGGAAACCGAATCCCAGGGCCTTGGAGTTCTCCCTTTCGAAGCTCAGGGCGGCGTCATTGAGTTTTAGCTTCTCCAAAGCTTGTTCCAATTCCTGGAAGTCATCGGAGTCAACCGGGTATATGCCAGAGAACACCATGGGCTTGGGTTCCCGGTAGCCAGGAAGGGGCTCGGAGGCGGGCTTGTTCTTACCGGTGATGGTGTCTCCCACCTTTATCTTCTGTACCTCCTTGATGCCGGTGATCACGTAGCCCACGTCCCCTGCCACGAGCTCTCGGCAGGGCATCATATCGGGGGAGAAATACCCTACCTCCTCCACCTCTGCGGTCGCGCCTGTGGCCATGAAAACGATTTTTTCACCTTCTTCGATACGTCCCTCCACTATACGTACGAAGGCCACCACTCCCCGGTAAGTATCGTAGGTGGAATCGAAAACCAGTGCCCTTAGGGGAGCCGAGGGGTCGCCGCCTGGCGGGGGGACCCTCTCCACCACCGCTTCCAGAAGCTCCTCTACCCCCTGGCCGGTCTTGGCCGATACCTGGAGTATCTCCGAAGCCTCGACGCCCAGTAACTCCGCTAGTTCCATGGCCGCCCCTTCCGGGTCGGCCACCGGGAGGTCTATCTTGTTAACCACGGGGATTATCTGGAGGCCCGCCTCCACCGCCAGGTAGGCGTTACCCACCGTCTGTGCCTCGATCCCCTGGGTGGCGTCAACGAGCAGGATCGCTCCTTCACAAGCGGCCAGGGACCTGGATACCTCGTAGGAGAAATCCACGTGCCCCGGCGTGTCGATGAGGTTGAGGCGATAAACCTGCCCATCCCTGGACCGATAATCCATGCGCACCGCCTGGGCCTTGATGGTTATGCCCCTTTCCCTTTCCAACTCCATACGGTCCAGGTACTGCTCGGATAGCTTCTGTCTGGGAACCGTGCCCGTGATCTCTAGGAACCGGTCGGCCAGGGTGGACTTGCCGTGGTCTATGTGGGCTATGATGCAAAAGTTCCTTACCCTTTCCCTTTCCATGACCCTCTCCTCGGATTCACCCCT
>JAPWVA010000159.1 GCA_028275245.1 Actinomycetota bacterium | reverse complement strand
CTCGTCCTCCTAATCCGCGTGCCTGCCTACCACCTTTCCCGCATCTCCCGGCGGCCGGGAGTGTCAAGGAGGGACTGGACCAATCTACTTTATCCCCACCGGTGCCCCGGTCTGCAATGACCGGGGCACCGCGGGGTTTTACGTTCAATTAAGTTTCTATGGACCTTAGAAGAGGCCCACCGTCCTCCCCTCCTCATCGATGTCCACGTCCACGGCGGCGGGCCTGCTGGGCAGGCCGGGCATGGTCATCATCTCCCCGCACAGCGGGTAGAGGAAGCCCGCTCCCACCGAGGCCCGTATGTCCCGGATGGGCAGGCGGAAGCCCTTGGGAGCGCCCTTCAAGCTGGGATCATGGGACAGCGAGTATTGGGTCTTGGCCATGCAGATGGGTAGCTTGTCGTAGCCCAGCTTGGTGAAGAGCTCGATCTTCCGCTCCGCCTCAGCGGAGTAATCCACGCCCTCAGCCCCGTAGATCTTGGTGGCGATGGTCTCGATCTTCTGCTTGATGGGCCAGTCCAGCTCATAGAGGAACTTGAAGTTCTTAGGCTGGTTGCAGGCCTCCACCACAGCCTCTGCGGCCTCGGTGCCGCCCTCGCCGCCCTTGGCCCATACCTCGATGGGTACGCAGGCCACGACCCCGGCCTCCTCGGCTATCTTCTTCACCAGCTGGATCTCGGCCTCGGTATCGGTCACCCGGCGGTTGATGGTCACCACCACCGGCACTCCGAAGAGCTTCATGTTCTCGATGTGTTTGGTGAGATTCTCGCAACCCTTCTCCAAGGCCGGCATGTTCTCTTTCTTCACCAGTTCCTCGTCTATGGGCTTGCCGGGCTTGACGTCAAAGGCGCCGCCGTGCATCTTGAGGGCCCTCACGGTGCAAGTGATGACCACGCAGTCCGGGGTGATGCCCATGTAGCGGCACTTGATGTTCATCATCTTCTCGGCACCCATGTCAGCCCCGAAGCCGGACTCGGTGACTACATAATCGGCACACTTGAGGGCCACCAGGTCGGCTACGATGGAGTTGTTACCGTGGGCGATGTTGGCGAAGGGCCCGGTGTGCATGATGCAGGGCTGATACTCCAGGGTCTGGATGAGATTGGGTTTGAGGGCGTCTTTGAGCAACACCGTCATGGCTCCCGCCGCGCCCAGGTCCTCGGCGGTCACCGGCTTGCCGTCGTAGGTGGTGCCGATGACGATGCGGCCAAGCCTCTGGCGCAGGTCCTTGAGGGAGGTGGCCAGGGCCAGGATGGCCATGACCTCCGAGGCCACGGTGATATCGAAGCCGGTCTGGCGGGGATAGCCGTTGGCCCTTCCGCCCAGTCCGATGACGATGTCCCGCAGGGCTCGGTCGCTGATGTCCACAACCCTTCTCCAGGACACGGAGAGGGGGTCGATGTTCAGCTTGTTGCCCAGGAGGATGTGGGTGTCGATCATGGCCGCCAGCAGGTTATTGGCGGCTCCCACCGCATGGATGTCCCCGGTGAAGTGCAGGTTGAGGTCCTCCATGGGGACCACCTGGGAGTAGCCACCGCCAGCGGCGCCTCCCTTTATGCCGAACACGGGGCCCAAGGATGGCTCCCTAAGGGTGAGGCACACGTTCTTCCCTATCTTGCCCAATGCCTGGGTCAATCCTATGGAGGTTACGGTCTTACCTTCTCCGAGGGGGGTGGGGTTGATAGCGGTCACGTCGATGAGCTTACCGTTGGGCTTGTCCTTGAGCCTCTCCAATACTGCCTCAAATTCGATCTTGGCCTTGTACTTACCGTATAGGATGATCTCATCTTCTTCGAGGCCCATCTTTGCTGCAATCTCGGTGATGGGGAGCATCTTTGCTGCCTGTGCGATCTCAAGGTCGCTCGGAATCATGCTGCATCTCCTTTCCTCGCCTCACGACATCTTCCGACCTCTCGGTTCCGTCACGGGAGTATATTCGACCTGCTGCCCTCACCTCCTCTTTCCCGTTTGGCTTATAGCGGAATCTCGAGGTGGAAATTCTGTGGCGTCGGCCCTGCCGACATGCCGAAAGTATTATATCCGCGCCCTTCCAAGGTGACAAGAAACGCGTTTGACACCGGTTGCGCTGGCGCAAATCACCCCGGTGGGGTGCCCAGTCGTGCCTCCGCGGGGCCTTTGACGGGCTGAGGAGTCGCCGAGGAATCCCGTCGAAAAGGCCCCGAGGGGCCCCGGTCGCTTTTTGCCCCGGACGTTAACCCGGGTATACTTTCACGAGCCTTCCCTCTCCGAACCGGCGAGAAGGGGAAAGCTTATGGAAGGCCCCCTGCCGTCTTCTTGGGATAAGCAGGGCTCAAAGGACAAGGGCGGTTTCTCCGCTCCCGTGTCCTCCGTGCCGGGATGCGGGGTCCCGCAGGCCAGGGATATCATCCCGCAGGGGGATCATCCCGCGGGGAAGGGAGATCGGGAGATCATTCCGACCAACTCTCGAAAAGTATCTCCGCCACCTCCTGTTCCCTTCCGAAGAGGAAGTGGTCAGCCCCGGCTAGGAAGCGGGTCTCGGCCCCTAGTCGCCCGGCCAGGTCCGCAACCTTCCCTGGGTCGGAGAACTGATCCCGGTCGCCGCAAATCACCAGGGCCCGGAAGGGGAAGGGGGCGTCCTTCCCCTCCAGGAAGTGGAAGAAGTCAAAACCCACCATGGGGGGGCCTATCACCGCCACCCTCCGGCAGCGTTTCCTCTCCACCGCCCAGCGCAATCCCACCCAGGAACCGAAGGACCACCCTGCCAGGGACAGCTCGGAGAGGTCCATGTCCTCCCGCTCGGCGAGGTACCTCCAAGCCCCTTCCACGTCCTCTACCTCCCGGATGCCCCCGCTGGAAACCCCCTCGCTTTCCCCCACTCCCCGGAAGTTGAAGCGAAGCACCGCCCAACCACCCCGGACCAGCCGGTCGGAAATGGCCTTGAGCAGGGGCACGTGCATGGAGCCTCCCCCTATGGGGTGGGGATGGCAGAGGATGCAGGGCCGGAAAGGCCCCCCGTTCCCAGGACGGGCCAGGATGCCCTCCAACCTGATGGGCTCCAGCGAATCGGCGTAGAAGGCTACCTTCTCCTCCTTCACACCCACACCTCCCGCCATGGGGATGGGCCCTTCCTGCGCCCGCGGTGTACCAGAAGGGGCATGCGCCCAGCGAGCAAGGCTCCCCGGAAGCCAGGCATCTCCCAGGTTGCCGTGCTCATACCTGGGCACCGTGCTATATTCTAAACGATCCCTCCGGCCGGTCATGAACGATCCTTCCGGACGGTCCCGGGGAGAGGCTGTGGGAGTCGGCGCTTCGGGTATAAGGCAAGGGGGTCGCGATGGATGCCGATGTCCTGGTGATGGGGGGAGGTTATGCCGGCCTCTCGGTGGGCGCCCTGCTGTCCGCGAGGGGTCTGTCGGTGCTATTGCTGGAGAAATCCTCCCAACTGGGAGGGAGGGCAGGCTATACCGAAAAGGACGGCTACCTCCTGGAATACGGCCTACACGCCAACCGTTTCGCATCTCAGGGGGCGGCCGCCGAGGTGTTCCGGCGGTTGGGAAGGGAACTGGTTTTCCTTCCTGTGGGGGAACCGGAGCTATGGTGGAAGGGCGAGTTCCACCCCCTGCCCAATGCCGTGCCCAAGATCCTCAAGACCCCGTTCCTATCCATCCCCGCCAGAGCCGAGGCCGTGGTTCACCTGCTCAAGCTGGTGGCCCTGCCCACGGGCAGGCTCTACGCGAAATCCCTGCAGGAGGTGACCGGGGGCTGTCGGCGGGAAGAGGTGAGGACGCTACTCCGGGTTCTCTCCGGCATAGGCATCATCGCCCCCGAGCTGGAAAACGCCTCCGCCGGGGAGTTCGCCGCCTTCCTCAGGAAGGCCCTGCGGGCCAGGGAGAAGGTGGGATACCCGAGGGGCGGCACCAGGACCATCATCCAGGGGTTGCAAGAGGAATTGGAGCGGAACGGCGAGATACGCACCGGCACCGCCGTAACCGGCATGGTGGCGCGGAAGGGCCTGGTCGAGGCGGTGGAGGCGGGAGGAGGATCCTTCTCCGCCAAGGCGGTGGTCTGCGCCATCCCCTTGCGAAAGGTCCCCGACCTCCTTGGCGAGAGGGATTTGCCCGTGGATTTCGTCCGAAAGGCCAGGGCCATGGAGCCCACCTCGGGCATCTGCCTGGACTTGGGCCTGCGGGATCGCATCTCGGACAAGACGGGCCTGTTGGTCACGGCCGAGCCCTTGACCATGGGACAGTTCACCTCCAATATCGACCCCTCCGCCGCCCCTGCCGGTAAGCAGCTGCTGTCCTG
>JAPWVA010000158.1 GCA_028275245.1 Actinomycetota bacterium | reverse complement strand
CAAATAGCCGATAAATATATTAAGTATAAATTAACGCTAAATTTTTATCAGGGTCAACTTCCGCCGGATCACCTGGGGAGGGAAAGCGTACCCCCGGGAGGGCGGACCGCCGGGGGTCCAGTTACGTTCCTTCCTCCCGGGCCAAGCCCGTAGCGTGGTCGTATATAACCAGCCCCGAGGGCAACTTGGGGTAAAAATATGTGCTCTTATGGGGCATCCTCTCCCCCTTTTCCGCCAGCTCCCACATGACCTCGAGGGGCGTGGGTCTTACCAGGAAGGCCGCCTCCGCCTCCCCCGACCCCACCTTCTCCATGGCCTCCTCGGCCCAGGGGGTGAAGGTGAGCTTCCCCACCTCCGCCAGCAAAACCGGGTCCTCTCCTAGAACGCGGGAGATGACCAGGTGGTGGAGGATGGACACGTCCAGAGTCTTCCAACCTGGACTGTGTTCCCCCGCCACCAGCTCCTCCAACTTCAAGCCGGGCTTCAAGGTGAGTAGCACGCCTCCGCCGGGGAAGAGGAGGCCGAAGGTCGTCCTCTCCCCCCTGCCCACCGCCTCAGGGAGGGAATCCGCAGGGACCTCCTCCACCTCGAAGTACTCCTCCAGTTCCCTGAGAATCCCTCGCCGGGGAAATCCCACGCCGGCCAGCACCCGGTGCACTGGAAGGGACACCAAGCCCGGGTCGGAGCTGGAATAAACACAAACCGAGACGAAACGCCCGGGGTGTTCATCTCCCTGGCCCGCGTTCTCCTCCGCGTAAAGGACCGCCGTCTCGTACCGGTGGTGGCCGTCCGCTATCACCGCCTTGCGATCCCTCATCAAAAGGGAGAGGCGGAGGGCCCACTCCGTTTCCTCCATCCTGGAAAGGCGATGCCTCACGCCCTGCTCGTCACGGAAATCCAGAAAGGGCGTCCTACTCTCCGCCGCCTCCCCCAGATGCCTTAACAGGAGGCCCTCCTCGTCCCTCACCAAGACGAACACCTGGCTGAAGTTGGCCCGGCAAGCCCTGAGCAGGTTCAACTGCTGGTTACGGGTCCTGGGAAAGGTCATCTCGTGGGGGAGCACCACTCCCTGGGAGAAATCCACGCAACGGAGCAGGACCACCGCACCCGTCCTCTCCAATTCCCGCCCGCCGGGGAGGGTGAACGCCTGGCGGTAAAGATAGACAGCGGGTTCCGGGTCCACCCGGAATATCCCTTCTTCCTTCCAACGTTGGAAGGTTCGGGCGGCATCTCTCCAGAATTCCTCCTCCCCATTCACCGGGAGGATCAACCGGACCACGTTGAAGGGAGACCTCCGCAGCAGGGACTCTTTCTCCCGGTCGTCGATGACGTCGTAGGGAGGGGCGATCACCTCCTTTATGCGCCCCACCCTCTTCAGGTCGAAAAAGGTACCCCGGAAGGGCCTCGCCTCCAGCTCCATTTTCCACATTTTTACATCAAGAGCCCGGCCTCGACTGGAACATTATAACTAAGGCCACCGGCACAGTCATCGGGAAACCGGGCCACCGGGCGCGTCCTTCGCAGTTCTCCCATCCATTGACCGCGTCCATTCACCCACGACCGCGACCGCCCAGTCTCCCTAGGCTGCTTATCGCCCCTCCCCTCCCCGCGACCCGCCGGCACCCCCTTCCCGCCATGCCCCCCTCACCGGGCCGGACGCGGAGCGGGGCTGCGGAGTCCTTAAGCCCACCAGGAGCTGACCATCCGCGAAGCCCCCGTCCTGCCTCCGGATTTCCCCTTCCCCGGCGGGGTATGTTGTAAAGGCGGCGTCGGCGATTAAAATATTCCCATCCTCGAACCGGGGCGGAACGGTAAAAGCCCTTCAAGAAAAGGGAGGTGTCATATGCTTTTCACCCCCGAGCAGGCCGCGAGCCTAGCGGGGTGTACCCTGGGTCAACTCCGTTATTGGCTGAAGACCGGCCTATTGACCCCAGCTCACACCGAGAAGAGAGGGGAAAGGACCAGGGAATTCTTCGACTTCCGCAACCTAGTGGAGCTACGCACCGTGACGACCATGCTCAGGGGCGGGGTCAGCCTGCAAAAGATCAGGAAGACCATAGATTACCTGAGGGAGACGGGGGCCGACCGTCCCCTTTCTCAGTGCAAGCTGGTCACCGACGGAAGCACCATCTTCGAGGTCACGGGGGACCCGGGCAAACTCCTGGACACCTTGAGAAAGGGCCAATTTGCCTTCTTCATCGCCCTGGACGCGATCGAGGAGGAGATACGGAAGAGGATAGAGGACTTCCTGCGCGACAAGGAGGTCTTCATCAGGAGGCTTTTGGCCTGAGAACTCCGAACCCCGGGGAACCTTTCGACTGCGAGGCGGGGCGTGGGCCAAGGGGTCCAATGGAGGGAAAGGGGGTTTGGCATGGGCTCTTACCGCTCGGACGTGATCATAATCCACCCCCCCGCCCAACTGGACCTGGGAAGGGGGACGGGGGTCCCCATCCCGGCGGGGGAGGGCCTCCTGTCCTCACCCGCCATGGAGACCTACCCGCCCGACCTTCCTTATGTGGCGGCCTATTTAGAAAAGAACGGAGTTTCGACCCAGATCGTCAACCTGGCCCGGCTCAACGTAACGAATCCCCGCCTATCCACCGGCTCGCTACTTTCAGGCCTGAGGGCCAAGCTGTTCTGCTTGGTGATGGACCACCTGTACCGATGCAGGGGATCGCTGGAGGTCGCCGCCGCCCTCAAGGAGGCCCACCCCCAGGTACCGCTGGCGGTCTTCGGGGAAGTAGCCACTCACTTTAACCAGGAATTGGCCAGCCTACCGCAGGTGGATTACGTCATAGCAGGGGATTCGGTGGAGGAACCCCTGCTCCAGCTACTGGAGAGCGTCTCTGGGGAAATTGCGATGGAGGAGGTTCCCAACCTCTCCTTCCGGGACGCCAGCGGCCAAGTCCGCACCAACCCCGCGGCCTACCTACCCGCATCCCTGGATTACCTGGGGGACGGCATGGGCTATTTCCTCCGCCGGGCCTTACGTCGGGGGGAAAGGGAAAGCCTTCCGCCTCTCTGGAACTGGCACCGCTACCCCGTCCTCTTCATCCCCGTGGGTAGGGGCTGTAACCAGGCGTGTCTCCACTGCGGCTCCGCCGTGGGAGGCGAACCTTGTGGCAGGGAGAGGATGGCCCTGAGGCCTCCCGAGCGTATCGTTTACGACATCGAGATAGCCTCCAAGGTCACCACTGCTCCCCTTTACCTGGTGGGGGACCTACGGCAGGGAGGAGAGAATTTCGCCCTGGAGGTGTTGGGGCTCATCGCGGAGGTGGATCCCACCAACCACCTGGTATTCGACCTCTTCCTTCCGCCGGAAAGGGATTTCCTGGAGAGGATGGCCTCCAGCATGAGCCACTTTAACCTCCGCATGACCCCTCTCACTCACGACGAGGAGCTGAGGGTGGGGCTGGGCAAACCCTACACTAACGAGGAGCTGGAACAGCTACTGGGCTGGGCCATGGACGCGGGTTGCTCCCGCTTTTACCTGTATTTCCGCGTGGGCCTTCCCGGCCAGGACCCGCAATCCGTCCGGGAAACCGTGGAATATTGCGGGGAGTTGCTGCGGCGCTTCGGGCCCCGGGTGCACCCCCTGATCTCCCCCGTGTACCCCAATTACCCTCCCGGTTCAGCCATTTTCCATCAGCCCGAGCGGTTTGGCGTCACCATGCAGTTCGGGAACTTATCGGAACAAGCCCAAGCCCTCCGCCATCCCCACTGGGGGGAGCACCTGGGTTACGAAACCCGGTGGATGGGGAAGGGCGAATTGGTGGTCACCACCTACGAGGCCCTCATCGAACTCAACGCCATCAAGGCTAAGAGCGGCCTGATTCCGCCCCGCCTGGCTTCCCAGATAGACCGGTTCTACCGGGACGCCCTCTCCTTGCTAAGGTTGCTGGAGGAGACGGGGGCTAACTGGGCCCTCACCCCGGAGGGGAGGCCGGCCGACAAGCTCTCCTCCGCCTCTTCTGACCTGCTGGCACGCTTTCCCTTGACCAAGCGGGAGCTCATGCTTCCCCTGCACGGCTACCGTTTCCACCCCTTGAGGAGGTTCCGTTACGCCCTGGGTCTACCCTGACCCTCCCACCGCTTCCAAAAGCCGGTAGCGAACCGGACGGGTCGTTAAAGTGATTCCCTGGGGTTCACAGGCGCGGGCTGAACCCATTCCTTTGCGGCAGAAGTCATGGTCTCCGCCATGCGCGGCCCTTAAAAAAGCGGTTCCCGTAGTGAGCATGCGCGGGGAAAGGTCGTGGCTCCCCTTCCTCACTTAAAGGGCTCGGGGGAATAGTCGTCCTCCATGATCTGCTCCGCCTTC
>JAPWVA010000157.1 GCA_028275245.1 Actinomycetota bacterium | reverse complement strand
CCAGCGTTTTCCCGCTATTGTGGCATAGTCGTTTCACCATGGGAATTGGAGCCGGCCACCAATGGTCGAGGCCATGATAGCCCGCTTAAAGGCCTCCCCGGCAAAGGAAGGCAAGGCCCCTCAACGGCCCCGGTGGAGCCGGGGAACGAGCGCGAAGGTTGCCCGGGCCCTCCAAGGGGTCATGCCCTCAGTCCGGACAAACCCGGTTATCCTCCTTCGCATGAACGGTATGTCCTGGAAAACGGCCCGCCGTAACGGGTAAGGCCCCTGGAGGGGAATCCGGAAAAGCGCGGTGCCGTGTCCCCTGGTCGCAGGGGGCGCGCAGGTCTGATCGTTCCATTCCCTCCAGCGGAAGGACCGCCCCGGGACTCCTGTAGGCCCCCTGGCCAAACCCCCTCGAAGGATGGGCGAGCGAGCCCTTCCCGAAGCCCTGCCCTCTCTGAGGATCGTTTTTCCGTTGCGGACAGCGCGCCCAAAAGCGTCGGCGTTCTAATCCCGGGTGAAGCAGGTCATCTCCATGAAGCGGGAGAACCTCTCCTCCACTTCCTCCATGGTGAGGTCCTTCAATCGCTCACAGGAAAAGGCCTCCACGGTGCAGGAAGCCACCACGCTACCGTAAACCACAGCCCGGCGCATGGTCTCCTCCCGCAAGTCGCCGCTCTTGGCCATGTATCCCACGAAACCTCCCCCGAAGGAATCGCCGGCGCCGGTGGGGTCGAAGACCTCCTCGCAGGGATAGGCTGGAAGGGAGAAGAAGGTGCCATCCGATAACATTATCACCCCATGCTCCCCCTTCTTGATGACCACCCTAGAAGGTCCCAACTCCAGCAGCTTCCTCCCGGCGACCACGAGGTTGGGATGTCCCGCCAGCTGACGGGCTTCTGCGTCGTTGAGCACCAATATATCCACCCGGGAGATTGTCTCCAGGAGCTCCTCCCTTCGGTTCTCTATCCAGAAGTTCATGGTATCGCAGACCACCACCCTGGGTCCCCTCACCTGCTCCAACACCCTTCTCTGCAACACCGGGTCTATGTTTGCCAGGAAGACGTACTCCGCGTCCCGGTACTCCCCGGGTAAGACCGGGTCGAAGTCCTGGAACACATTGAGCTGGGTTTCCAGGGTGTGGGCGGTGTTCAGGTCGTAATCGTAGTATCCCTTCCAACGGAAGGTCCTTCCCGGGACCACCTGTAGGCCTTCTAGGTCCACCCCCCGGGAGGAAAGGAGGTCGATATAGCGCCGGGGGAAATCCTCTCCCACCACGGCCACCACCCCCACCCGGCCGAAAAGGGAGGCCGCCAGGCTGAAGTAAGTGGCAGAGCCCCCGAGCACCTCCTCCGCCTCGCCGAAGGGGGTCCTGATGGTGTCAAGAGCCACCGATCCCACCACCAGTATCTGCATACCGCACCTCCAAGACCAAGGCCACGGAAGAGACCGCCCCCAGGCACCTCGACAGAGCAGCCTGCGGTCCTCCCCGGGAGAACGGCGCGTCCTCCCTACTCCTTCCAGCAGAAGATTAAAGGGTGAGGTGGGATACCTTCAAGGAGCTCCCATCCCGGACCGCGCACGGGAACGGGGGCACCTGGGAAACGGGGGCATCGAGGTGAGACGGCAAGGGCGACCATGACCTATCATGAAAACCTATCATGACATGAAAGCCTCAGGGTCAAATTCCCGGGCCAGGGGAAAGCACTTACCGCTTTCCGAACCGTTTAACCGGTAACCGCCCCATCAGCCCGGGGCAAGTCAGTGACGGGCGCGGTTGAAGGAAACGACCACTACAGGTTATATTTTACGGCGAAAAAACGGACGAAAGAGGGGAAGCAGAATGCCGACGTACGAGTATAAGTGCCTGGAATGCGAACACGTCTTCGAGGAATTCCACAGCGCCAACGAGACCAGGGAGGAATGCCCCCGTTGCGGCGGAAGGCTGAGGAGGCTCTTCCACCCCGTGGGGGTGATCTTCAAGGGATCGGGCTTCTACACCACTGATTACAAGAAGTCCTCCGATAACGGGGGTGAAAAGGCCCTCACTCCCGGCAAGCTGGAGGAGGGCTTCGAGATGATGAAGGACGACCTCAGGGAGAGGAGGGAGAAGGAGAAGAAGGAGAAGCAAGAGGAAAAGGCCTCCTCCCATTCCTCCTCCCAGTCCTGAAAAGAGGCGGGCATTGGGCCCGAGGCAATTCCGGGATAAGGCGGCTGGTGGTATGGGGAACGTTTTTCTCTGAAACGGGTTGCGGAGAGGGAGGAGAACATGGAATACCCCAAGGTCAAGATTGGTATCTTCGGCGGTTCGGGGTTTTACTCCCTACTGGAAGGGGCCAGGAGCTTCGCAGTTCACACCCCCTACGGCAGTCCCAGCGACCGCGTCTCGGTGGGAGAGCTGAATGGGGTCACGGTGGCCTTTCTCCCCCGACACGGCCGTTATCACCAATACCCGCCCCACCGCATCAATTACCGGGCCAACCTCTGGGCCATGAAGGAATTAGGAGTGGAGCGCATCATCTCCCCCGGCGCTTGTGGCTCCCTACAGAAGGACATCCCCCCCGGGACCTTCGTTCTCTGTGACCAGTTCGTCGACCGCACCTCCGGCAGGGAATCTACCTTCTACGACGGACCCGCCGCGGTGCACATAAGCTGCGCGGAGCCCTACTGCCCGGAACTGAGGGGGCTTTGTGCCGCCACCGCCGGGGAGCTGGGCATCCCCTGTCGCAACGGCGGGACGGCGGTGGTGATCCAGGGCCCCAGGTTCAGCACCCGGGCGGAAAGCAGGTGGTACCATTCCATGGGGTGGCACATCATCAACATGACCCAGTACCCGGAGGTGGTGCTGGCCCGGGAACTGGGCATGTGCTACCTCAACATCTCCTTGGTGACCGACTGGGACGTGTGGGTGGCCGACGAGGTGGGGTTCAAAACGGTCACCGCAGAGGAAGTGGGTAGGGTTTTCCGCGAGAACAACGAGAAGTTGTTGCAGTTACTGGAGGAGATGGTCCCCCGGTTGCCGGAGACCAGGAACTGCTCCTGCGGCGACGTCCTCCGGGAGGCCACCATCAGCCCGCTGGTCCTGGAGGAGTGATCTGCCATCTCAGGCCGATTCCGTCTGCCCCCGGAAGGAATCCGCATCGGCGGTATAAAGGGGATCGACCTCAAGGTCCACTGGAGCTGGTTGTTCGCCTTCTTCCTGATATATTACGCCGTCTACCAGTTTTTCCTGGCCAACCTCGAGTCCACCCTCCTCGTTCACGCGGTCCTTTCCCTGGCCGTCACCCTGGCCTTCTTCCTGTCGGTGGTGATGCACGAGCTCGCCCATAGCTTGGTGGCGAGGAAGAATGGGGTGCCGGTCAGGGACATAACCCTCTTCATCTTCGGCGGAATAGCCCGCATGAGATGGGAAGCCCACTCGCCCTCCGCCGAGCTCCGTATGGCGGTGGCGGGACCCCTCTTCAGCCTCTCCGCCTTCCTGGCCTGCACCGGTTTGGCGTTGCTCTGCGGGTGGCGCGGCTGGGGCGCTCCCTCCCTGGTCTTCACCATCCTGGCCATGATCAACTTCGGGCTTACCTCCTTCAACCTCCTGCCCGGGTTCCCCCTAGACGGCGGCAGGATATTGCGGGCACTCCTTTGGAGGAGGTGGAGAAACCCCGTGAGGAGCACCATCATCGCCTCCCGCGTGGGGCAAGCTCTGGGCATCGCCTTAGTGGGAGCTGGCATCGCCACCCTCTTCCTCGACCTATACCAGAGCGGATACGACATGGCGGTGACCGCCCTCTGGCTGGCCTTCGTGGGCCTTTTCCTGTTCCGACTGGCCCGGGAGGGAGGCAGGCAGTCGCTGGCCCATATGCGCCTATCCTCCATGGGCTTGGCCCGGGGAATGAGGCCCTGGATTCCCCCGGACGGGGAGGCTTCCTCCCCGGAAGAGGTGGGCGGGGCCGGGAACGACATCCGGAACGGTCAAGGGGAACGGGCGGAACCGTAGGTAAGGATGAGGACCTCCTCCACGCCATGAGGAGGATGGAAACAAGGGGAAGGACCATCCTCCGGGTGCTGAGGGGGCAAGGTCATGGGTCCGGTTTCCCGCGAGGACATCCGGGAAAGGTTGTGCCGGGACGGCTATCAGTCCCTCCGGGGCCCTTGTCATCAAGTTATACAAGTTGTATAAGTATACCTATGGAGAGCTTGGCCTTGGCCATAAGGAAAGGCGCGAGGGATAGCGGTAGGGGCTATCCCGCCATCGACGGCGCCTGCCTAGAGGAGATATCCCGGGCCAACGGGGTCTCTCTCCGGGAGGTAGAGATCGCAGCCCTGGAGGAGGGCGTGGTCCCCGC
>JAPWVA010000156.1 GCA_028275245.1 Actinomycetota bacterium | reverse complement strand
TTGGCTGGAGGAAGAACACGGGATCAAGGTGGCTTACCTAGAGCACGGGGAAAAGGCGGAGTTGCCCTGGAAGGACCTGGTAGTGAAGGGCGGTGCCAAGCTCACCGCCCTGGTCCCGGAGAAAAACGCCAGGAGGTTGGAGAGGTCCCTAGGACGGGAAGCCAACAGGGCCTTTCTGGGCGCGGGAAGGAGATGGATTAAAACCCTGGCGCGAAGGACCTCGGGCGGGTCCTGAGGGCAAGCTCCCTCCAGTTTGCCGGTAGCTCCCTGAGCCCGGTGATGGAGGGATGATGGAGAGGGTTAGCGAAGAAAGGGGGTCGAGGAAGATATACGTCGTCATCGCCGGAGGCGGGAAGGTGGGTTCCTTCCTTGCCCGCAAACTCACAGAGAAGGGCAACGCGGTGGCCGTTATAGAAAAGAACGAGAGGACCTGCCGGGAGCTGGCCGCCTCCCTGGACATCATGGTCGTCCAGGGCGACGCCTGCGATCTCAAGTACCAGGAGGAAGCCCAAGTGGGGAGGGCGGACGTCTTTGCGGCTGTTACCGGCGATGACGATGACAACCTTGTAGCCTGCCAGCTGGCCAGGGTATCCTTCAACGTGCCCAGGACGGTGGCCCGGGTGAACAACCCCAAAAACGAGAGGATCTTCCAGATGATGGGAATAGATGCCATATCCAGCACCACCGTCATCAGCGAGCTCATCGAGAAAAGGGCATCGCTGGGGGACATCATAACCCTGTACACCCTCAAGAAGGGCAACCTGGCCATCGTGGAGGTGGACATTCCGGAGGAGGGGAGCGATGCCTGCTGCAAGCCCGTGAGGGAGCTGGGGCTCCCCAAGGGTTGCGTGTTGGTGACGGTGGTGAGGAAGGAAGAGGTGCTTATACCCCACGGGGATGATGTCCTGCAGCCGGGAGACTCGGTCATTGCCGTGACCTCGCTGGACCAGGAGGAATACCTTCGGAGGATCCTCACCTCCAGGTCATGAGGGGGTGCCGTTTTGTCCCGCGGTAAAGATCCCGGAAACTATGGGGGAGACCTGGGGCGCAAGGCCCTCGGGTACGCAGTGGGCATCGTTGTGGAGGCAGGGGCCGTGCTTCTTATATGCCTGGCGGCCTCGGCCGTGATAATGCTGGCAACGCTTCTGGCCAAGTGAGTCATGGCGAAAGGAGAAGGGGAAGTAAGCACGGGCACCGGGGTTACGGGGATGAGACCCTCCGCATCCGTCTCAGTGCGGGGTCTGGCCCTTGGGTGGCGGGCGGCGTGCCCCGGGCAGAAACCCTAGGATAATAGGCCGGGGAAATGATTCTGCGTCCTACCAGAGAAGACCTGAAGGCCATAGGATGGGGCGTGGGGAGGGTCATCCTGGGCGTGGGCCTCCTCATGACCGTTCCCTTGGTCACCTCCCTGGTTTGCCGGGAGTGGAACACAGCTCTGGACTTTGCCATAGGTATCCTGGCCTGCTTCTCCTTCTGGCTCTCCATGGAAATTTTGTGCCCCATAAACAGGGACCTCACCTGGTTCCAGGGCTTGGTAATAGCCTCGGGGGGGTGGCTGGTGGCCATGGTCTTCGGGGCCATCCCCCACTACCTTTCCGGCCACTTCAAGTCCTACCTCGACGCCTGCTTCGACCTCATGAGCGGATACACCACCACGGGTTTATTCCTCCTACAGGACCTCGACCACCTCTCCCATGGGATGAACATGTGGAGGCACCTGCTTACCTACGCCGGGGGGCAGGGCATTATAGTGGTGGCCCTCACCTTCCTCTTCGCCGGGACTGCCGGGGCCCTGCGGATATACGTGGCGGAGGGTAAGGAGGAGAAGCTGCTGCCCAATGTAATCCGCACGGCCCGGGCCATCTGGATGATCAGCCTCACTTACCTGGCGGTGGGGACAGCGTGCCTTTGGGCCGCCTTGCTGAGGGAAGGTATGCCGGCGGGAAGGGGTTTCCTGCATGCCCTATGGCTGTTCATGGGCGCCTGGTCCACCGGTGGTTTCGCCCCCCAGAGCCTTAACCTCCTCTACTATCACAGCTTCCTGGTGGAGATGATAACCCTGGTCATCTTCGTCATCGGCTCTTTCAATTTTGCCCTTCATTACGCGGTGTGGACGGGCAACCGCAGGGAGATTTACAGGAACGTGGAGGTCAGGTCCTTTGTCACCACCCTGTTGATCGGCACCTTCCTCCTTACCCTGAGCATAGCCAGGGAAGGGGTCTTCAGTGGGCTTACCGTGATCTTCAGGAAGGGTTTCTACAACCTGGTCTCCGGCCACACCACCACCGGCAATTCCACTATTTACTCGGTCTCCTTTTATAAGGACCTTGGTTTTTTGGGAATCTTCTCCGTCATCATGGTGATGGCCGTTGGGGCGAGTGCCTGCTCCACTGGCGGCGGCTTCAAGGGACTTCGCATGGGGATCATTTTCAGGAGCTTGAGGCAGGAGGTCAGGAGGATACTATCGCCGGAATCGGCCGTGGTGAGGGAGAAGATCCATCACATAAGGGACATATGGATTGACGATGCCATGGTTAGGGCGGCCATGTTCATAGTCCTGTGCTACGTCTTCATCTACTTCGTCGGCGGTCTGCTGGGCGTCGCCTACGGGTACCCGCCCCACATAGCCTTCTTCGACTCCGTTTCCGCGGGCAGTAATACCGGCCTCTCGGCGGGGCTGACCTCACCCCTGATGCCCGCCACTTTGAAGTTATATTACATTTTCGCCATGTGGGCGGGGAGATTGGAATTCGTTTCCATCCTCGCCCTGGTGGGTTTTGCCGGTGTCCTGGTGAAGGGCAGGAGGGCGAGGCACCCTTGAGGGGAAACCGTCCGATCCAGGGACTTTCCGAGAGGAGGTTAATACGCCTCCTGGCCTTGCTATTGTTCTTTTCCTTTCTATTACTTCTCCCGGGAGATTGGTCCCGGGCCGAATCCGGGGAATGGGAGGGATTTAACGGGCCAGTCGGTATATCGGAGCTGGTGGAGCACATGGAGCATTATGACGGGAAGACGGTGACCGTGGAAGGGGAGGTGGTGGGGGACGTCATGAACAGGGATGGGGGAGCCTGGTTGACCGTGAACGACGACCCTTACGCCTTACGGAGCCTGGAGGAAGGCGGCGATTTCGCGGGGGTTAGCAATTCGGGCATAGGCGTTTGGGTCGCTGCAGACATGACCCGGGAGATACAGCATACCGGCGATTACCAAGAAAAGGGGGATAGGGTCAGGATATCCGGCGTGTTCCACCGCGCCTGTGGCGAGCACGGTGGGGATGCCGATATCCATGCCCAATCGCTGGAGGTCCTGGTGAGGGGCTACCGGTTCGAGCACCCTTTCCAATGGAAAAAGCTGGCGGTTGTCCTATTGCTCCTGTTCCCCGCCGTTTTCCTGTGGACGGTGAGGGAGAGGACGAGGCGGAAGAGGAAGAGGAGAGCCACAAGGTGATCCCCCTTCCACTTCCCCGGTTGCCATGCGGTGGCGGGATCGTCCCCCATCCCCGGGCAGGATGCCTCCGGGGATCCGTTGTCTTAAGTGGGATGTATCATCTTCGCTGTGCTCGGACTTCGAACTCCTCGTTGGGAGAAGGCAGGTACGGCAATGAGCCTTGGGCTGTGGATTGAGCTGTGGACATGGAAAGGGATCCGCGGAAGCTCTACCGCCTGAGGCCCGAGGAGGTGTACCGGGCCCTGGAGACCTCTCCCGGTGGCCTGAGCCGGGAGGAGGTGGAAGCTCGCCTTCGCGGCTTCGGGCCTAACGAGATCCGGGAGAAGAGGGGTACTCCCCTTTGGAGGAGGTTCATCTCCCACCTCACCAATTTCTTCGCCATCCTGCTCTGGGTGGGTGCGGCGCTATCCTTCCTGTCCGACCAGGCTCCCCTGGGGTGGGCCATCATCGGCGTGATCCTGGTGAACGCGGTGTTCACCTTCTTCCAGGAGTACAAGGCGGAGAAGGCCACCGAGGCCCTGAAGAGGATGCTCCCCCAGAAGGCCCACGTGATCAGGGATGGGGAGGAGGTGGAGCTGGAGGCCTCCCGCCTGGTACCCGGTGACGTCCTGGTCCTTCGGGAAGGGGACCACATCTCCGCTGACGCTCGCCTGGTGGAAAGTAGCGAGCTCAGGGTGGACAATTCCGCCCTCACCGGGGAGTCGGAGCCGGTAAGGCGGAGCGCCGTCCCAGTGACCGAAGAGGATATCAACCTGCCCGACGTCCTCAACCTGGTCTTCGCCGGCACCTCGGTGGCCATGGGGAGCGGCAAGGCGGTGGTGTACGCCACCGGCATGGACACCGAGTTCGGGAAGATAGCCCGCATGACTCAGGCGGTGAAGG
>JAPWVA010000155.1 GCA_028275245.1 Actinomycetota bacterium | reverse complement strand
CGTAGATGCCGATACCGAAGGTTGACAAGATCTGGATGGATGGGGAATTGGTTGACTGGGACAAGGCCCAGGTCCACTTGCTCACCCATTCGCTGCACTATGGTTCCGGTGTCTTCGAGGGGATCAGAGCCTACGAGACCCCCAGGGGGCCTGCCGTTTTCCGCTTGATGGACCACCTGAAGAGGCTCTTCCGCTCCGCCGCCATCTACAAGATGGAGATCCCTGCCACCCTGGAGGAGCTGGTGGAGGCGACGAAGCTGGTCATCAGGGCCAACGGCCTCAAGAGCTGCTACATACGTCCCATAGCATTCCGGGGCTATGGGGAGATGGGCCTGAACCCAGCGGGGGCGCCGGTGAGCGTGGCCATCGCCGTTTGGCCGTGGGGCGCTTACCTGGGGGAGGAGGGAATAAAGCACGGCGTGAGGGCCAAGATCTCCTCCTTCCGGCGCAACGACTCCAATGCCCTCCCTACCGCTGCCAAGGCCTGCGGCCAGTATCTCAATTCCATCCTGGCCAAGATGGAGGCGGTGGACGCGGGATACGACGAAGCCATCTTGCTCAACATGCATGGATATGTGGCTGACGGGGCAGGGGAGAACATCTTTGTGGTGCGAAACGGGGTCCTCTACACCCCGCCCACTTCATCGGGAGCCTTGGAAGGTATTACCAGAGACTCCGTGATGCGCATTGCCGGGGACCTGGGCATCCCATGCTACGAGCGTGACTTGGTCCGGAGCGACCTCTACCTGGCGGACGAGGCTTTCTTCACCGGCACCGCTGCAGAGGTGGTGCCCATCCGAGAAGTGGATGACAGGGTCATCGGGGAGCCTGGACCTATCACCAGGAGGATACAGGATAAGTTCTTCAGTATCGTGAAGGGACTGGAAAGGGATTACGAACACTGGTTGGAATACGTGGAATGACACCGGCCTCGCTTCCGGGGGACCCACCCCCCGGGGGAAAGGAGAGGTTGGAAGATAATGGAAGGTGACTTGGAGGTAAAGCTTTACGACACCACCTTACGCGACGGCGCCCAGAGGGAGGGCCTTTCCCTTTCCGTGGAGGACAAGCTCAAGATCCTCCACCGCCTGGACGAGTTCGGCATCCATTACGTGGAGTGTGGTTACCCGGCCTCCAATCCCAAGGACGCCGAGCTTTTCCGCCGCCTCAAGGAGGTGGAACTTAAGAAGGCAGTGCCGGTGGCCTTCGGTGCCACCCGCCGGGCCCTAGTGGGGGCCGAACAGGACAAGGGACTGGAGGAGCTACTCAGGGCGGACACGCCCGCGGTCTGCCTTGTGGGCAAGACGTGGGACCTGCACGTGAGGACTGCTCTCCAGACCCAGTTGGACGAGAACCTGTTCATGATCTCGGACTCCGTGGACTACGTGAAGAGGCATGGCCGGGAGGTCTTCTACGACGCCGAGCACTTCTTCGATGCCTACAAGTCCAATCCCCGCTATGCCCTCAAGACCGTACGGGCGGCTGTAGAGGCGGGGGCGGACTGGGTCTGCCTGTGCGACACCAACGGGGGCACCCTTCCCTGGGAGATCGCCGGCATCATCGCCGAGGTCAAGGACAAGATCCCAGTGCCCCTAGGCATCCACGCCCACAACGACAGCGGATGCGCCGTGGCCAACAGCCTGCTGGCGGTAAAGGAAGGGGTCACGCTGGTCCAGGGCACCATCAACGGGTACGGTGAGAGGTGCGGCAACGCTGATTTGGTGGCCATCATCCCTGCACTGGTGCTCAAGATGGGAATACCGGCGGTGACCATGGAGAGCCTGACCGGCCTCACCGAGCTCTCCCACTACGTGAGCGAGATCGCCAACGTGAAGCCCGACAACCACCAGCCCTACGTGGGCCGTAACGCCTTCGCCCACAAGGGCGGCCTCCATATAAGCGCGGTCCTCAAAGACCCGGCCACTTACGAGCACATCCGGCCAGAGCTGGTGGGAAACCGCCAGCGCATCGAGGTATCGGAGCTTTCCGGGAAGAGCACCATCATCCTCAAGGGGAGGGAGCTGGGCAGGGACCTCTCTCGGAACCCGGAGAAGGTACAGGAGATCCTGAAATTGGTCAAGGAGCTGGAGCACCGGGGATACCACTTCGAGGCCGCCGACGGCTCCTTCGAGCTGTTGATGCGCCGGGCCCTAGGCATGCACCAGGTCTTCTTCCGGTTGGAGAGCTTCCGTGTGATCATGGAGAAGAGGGAGGACGGCAAGGTGGAGACTGAGGCCACGGTGAAGGTCCATTGCAGGGGTAAGAGGATCATCGAGACGGCGGAGGGGAACGGCCCGGTAAACGCTCTGGACCGGGCCCTGCGTCAGGCCATCGGCAGGGCGTACCCGGAACTGGAGGAGATCGAGCTGCAGGACTACAAGGTGCTCATCCTGAACCCAGAGAAGGCCACCGCGGCGGTGACCCGGGTGCTTATCGAGAGCGGTGATGGGGAGAAGACCTGGGGCACCATCGGCGTGTCGGAGAACATCATAGAGGCAAGCTGGCAGGCCTTGGTGGATTCCATCGAGTACGGCCTACTGCACAAGAAGGCCAAGCCTGATGCATGACGGCTTTCCGCCGCGCGCCGCGGGAGCGCGCCACTGGTACCGTTAGGAGGAAGCCCCTTTGAAGCTGGCCAGGTACCTTTACCGGGGAAGGATTCGCTACGGCGTGGTGGACGGAGACCAGCTTCGGGAGCTGGTGGGTACTCCTTTCCAGGGAATCCGCGAGCTGGGCGAAACCAGGTCCCTGGGAGAGGTGGAGATCCTCCCGCCCGTCTTTCCCCAGAAGATACTGGCCGTGGGCCTCAACTACCGGGATCACGCCGAGGAGTTCGGGATGCCCCTGCCGGAGGAGCCCGTGCTATTCATGAAGCCCCCCTCCTCCCTGCTGCCCCATGGCGGGAAGATCGTCTACCCACCCATGACCCGACGGGTGGACTACGAGGCGGAGCTGGCCCTGGTGGTGGCCGCCGAGTGCCGGGACGTGCCAGTGAAGGAGGCCACCCGCTTCGTGCTGGGATATACCTGCGCCAACGACGTCACCGCCCGGGACCTGCAGGCGAAGGACGGTCAGTGGACCCGGGCCAAGGGTTTCGACACCTTCTGCCCCCTGGGCCCCTTCATCGAGACGGAGGTGGACCCTTCGGACCTGGCGGTGAGGCTCTACCTCAATGGGGAGTTGCGCCAATCCTCCCGCACCTCGGCCATGGTCTTTGGCCCGGCTGAGCTCTTGAGCTTCGTTTCCAGGATCATGACCCTGTACCCCGGCGATGTCATCCTCACAGGCACCCCCTCAGGGGTGGGCGAGATGCGCCCCGGCGATTTGGTGGAGGTGGAGATCGAGGGGGTGGGGAGGCTTTCCAACATCGTGGATCAGCCCGCCGGGTCCTCCCTGGGAAAGGGAGGTTAAGGGCGGGCTCGGCGGATAGGCTTGTTTGCGACCGAGGTTTCGCGGCGAAACGATTTCCCAGGAAGCACCCGAGAAGGACCCCTTCTTTTGAGTTCACCCCGTCGCTCCCACTCCAGATGAAGTGACCGGCGCGGTAGAGGTCTTTTCATCATGGCACCAGGAGGATGGCGCCGGCATCTCGCCCCGGTGGGCTCGAGGAGATTTCCATTTCCCCGGAGAATGGCCGAAAAGACCTATTCGGACCTTGACACGGGATTGTCGATAAGAACATGCGGGGCTGCTGGCCACCGGGCTACCGTGAAGCGGATAATTCCTTCTCACGGACCCTGCCGGCGGAGGGGGCGCTGGAGGGGACGGGGGCCGAGGCCCGCGCAGTGGAAGGTCTGAAGGGAGGACGCTAGGAATACCAATGACGCTAGGATTACCAATAAATGGTAATTACATCATGATTGTCACCGTGGTCTTTACGGCATTACTTGCAGTGGCCATCCCTGGCCCGTGCTGTCTGCGCCCCGGAACTAGCAGGGCCTTCCAGCGGATGCGAGGGCGGATGAAGGTGAAAAAAATGACCACCTGGGTCGATATGCGGGGTCCGGGTAACTGCTCCGCCTATGCCCTGGCCTTGGATTCCGAGCACGCTTACCTTTACCGGGGCACCGATGAAGGTATCTGGAAGCACAACGGTTCCAGCCGGCAGAACACAGGGGGGAGCGGTGTCGGGCACCTGGGTTTATTCCCTCGCCTACGACTTCGACCGCCAGCTACTGTACGCGGGCACCGATGCCGGCGTTTTTCCGATACGACGGCTCCACCTGGCAGAACACAGGGGGGAGCGGTGTCGGGCCATACCGTGATGGCCCTTGTCTTTGACCACGAGTACGGGCTGCTTTAGGCGGGGACTAGCGGGTATGGCGCGTGTAGAG
>JAPWVA010000246.1 GCA_028275245.1 Actinomycetota bacterium | reverse complement strand
TTCCTGGAGGCCAAGAGGCGGTACCAGCCGTGACCGGGTGGCTGGAGAAAATAGCGTCAACCCACTATACCCGCAAGCATGGTAATAAGATCGTAGGTGCCCGCGTGGGTTCGCCCGTGTGGGTTAAAGGGAGGCTTATCCCCGGGAAGCCGGGAACCGATCTTGAAGGAGATAAACGCGACGGCGTCAAATTAAACTTGGCAAGAGGTGTGATAAGGAGAGCTACATGGACGAGGGATTAGAGAGGGCATCGGCCAGGGAGAGGTCACTGGCTGAGGTCTTGGCAGTTGTGGGCCTCTCTGCCGGACTGGCCATCGGACCTTCCACGCCCCGCGTGATCTACTTCTCGGCCAAGGACCTTGGGGTAAGGGAGGGTTCGCGTTTCGATCACACCGACGACATAGAGCAGGCGCTTCGCTGGATTCTTCGATTGGACGAGGGATGCTGGTCGGTAGTTTTCTGGAAGGAGTTGGATGAAGAGGATTACTGGGTGACGGAGGGGAAGTTCGCCTTCATCCACCTGGTGATCAGGGACTGCCCCGTCAGGGAGGCCTGCCTGGCTACGGGGGTTGACCTGGGAGGGGCCGTTTGCGAGGCCGTCCACGGGTACTGGGCGGGGTTACTGGAAAGCGTTTTCGCCCGAAAGGTCGACCTTTTCACCGGGCACACCGGTTTCGGCAGCTGCCTTTTGCGACTGAGGACCACCTCGAGCTGAGGAGCTATCCCGGAAAGGATGGGACAGAGTGAAAAGATTGGCAGTGGTTCAGTTGGGCTCCTGTGGGGGTTGCCAGCTCTCGCTCTTGGACCTGGGGGAGCGGTTCTTGGAAATAATGGAAAGTTATTCTATGGAATATTTTCTCATGATCAAAGAAGCCGATGCGCCGCCGGAGGTCGACATCGCCTTGGTGGAGGGTACGGTGAGGCATGCCCGGCACCTTGCCATGGCCAGGATGACCCGGGAGAGAGCCAGCCTTTTGGTGGCTCTAGGGACGTGCTCCGTCTTCGGGGGAGTGCAGGGATTGTGCAATGCCCACGGTGAGGGCAGGTGGGAGGAATCATTGTCCCGTGCGGGTGCAGGAGAGGACATCCCCATGTTCACACGGAGGGTCATGCCCCTGGATGCCTATGTGTCAGTGGACTTCCGCTTGCCGGGATGCCCGGTCCCAGCGGAGCTCCTTTGGAGCTTCCTCCAACAGGTGGGGGAGGGGGGCAGGCCGGCCAGGGAAACCGCCACAGTGTGCACGGAGTGCCCGCGGACAGGAAGGGGAGAGGGGGGTGGACCCCACCGTTTCATCGAGGAAGACTCCCGGCCCGGTACTTGTTTCCTGGAGCAGGGATACTTGTGCATGGGGCCATTGACCCGCGACGGATGCGCCTCGAGATGCCCAGGGTCATGGGATTATCCCTGCCGGGGGTGCCGAGGGCCCTCCGACGGGGCCCTCGCCTTCCAGCAGTTGGACCCCCTCCGGGAATCCTTGAGGAGGCTCTCCCGCTCCACCGGCGAGAAGGAGGAAAAGGTGGTGGAGCTCTTCATGGACGCTCCCCAGGCCTTTTTCATGTTCTCCCTGGCAGAGCCCACTTTCCGGGGAAGGAGGAGGGGCGGGACATCCGGCCTGGTTTTCCGTATATGAGTGGATTGGCGTGCATCGTTTCCCATGATGGGAAGGTAGGCTCTGGTTTCTGGGAAGGCGGTTTGAGGATATGGTGACCCACTCTTTAGCCAGGGTGTTCGGGGAGGCTTTCCTGAAGGTGGAGGTTGATGAGGAGGGCAGGCCTGTGGTGGGCCTGGCCTCCCACGGGTATCGGGGGTTCGAGCTTTGGTGCCGGGGCGCCCACGGTGAATTCCTGCCCGACCTCCTCTCCCGGCGGTGTGGGGTGGATTCCGTTTATCACCGGATGGGGGCCTGCATCGCCCTGGAAAGAGCCCTGGGAGTGGAAATCCCCGAGGGCGCAAAGAAGGCGAGGGAGCTATTGTTGGCCTGCCAACTCTTCCGCCGCCATTCCCTGACCATGACTCTCCACGTCCTCCCAGACCTCCTCTTTCCCGCCTCCGACCCGGGCTTGAGGAACCTAGTGGGGCTCTTCCGGGTGGACCGGGACGTGGTCGGGAGGATGATGGCCTTGAACGCCTGGGGTGAAAGCGCCATGAGGAGGATCGCCGGGAGGGCCGTCCACCCGGTCCTACCCGTACCGGGGGGCTTGACGGCCTATCCGGAGGAAGAGGCTCTTAAAGGATTGAGGAACTCCCTGTCGGAGGTGATGGGGCTCGCCAGGGAGACTTCGCGTCTGGTTAGGATGCTGCTCCGCCGGAACGAGGACTTGGTGGGGGAGTTGGGGAAAACCCCCGCGATCCCCCTGGCCGCTGTGACACCTCCCTTCGGTGGATCTTGGGGAGGGATCAGGATGGCCGGCAAGAGGGGCGATGTGGGGGAAGTCCAGGAGGAGGAACTCCTGGAACGGGTGGAGATGGTATCATGGCGCGACTCCCTCCTGGAGGTCTGCAGGCTCCCCGGGCTGGAGGCGGGCGTCTTGACCGGACCCCTCTCCAGGGTGAACCTGACGGGGTCCTACGAGTCTGAATTGGCCGACACAGAGCTGGAGGAGTTGAGGAAGACCTGGGGCTTCCCCCTCCGGGGAATGCTGTTGTCCCACGCTCTCCGCATGGCCGAGATGATCATGGCCCTGGAGCGGATCGATCAGCTCCTGGCGGAGGCCGCTTCCTGGTCTGGCGGGGAGACGAGGAGGGTAATTCCCCCAGGAAGCGGCGCCGCCTGGGCGGCCCTGGAGGGCGCAGAGGGCCTGCACCTTTACAGGGTGGAGGTGAAGGGGGGGTATATCTCCGAGGTGGGATACCTTTCTCCACTCCACTGGAACCTCCCCGGCCTGCTGGAGGTGGTGCAGGAAGAGGCGCAGAGGGCGGGTGGTGATGTCTCGGAGGCTCGGAAGCTGGGAAGATTGGGCGTGGCGATCAGGTGTTACGCGCCTTGTTTCTTCTGTGCCTCGG
>JAPWVA010000154.1 GCA_028275245.1 Actinomycetota bacterium | reverse complement strand
GAAAAAGCCCCGGGTTTACGTGGGCGGCATCGGCTTCAAGGGAACCCATGGTATAGAGAGCACACAGGGGGGCTTCCCGCCACTGGACGCCATACGAGCCGTGAACGTTGCCGACGAGACCGGCAGGAAGGGAAGCATGATGGTGGAGAAGGAGAAGATCCTGGCCTGGGATCCGGACATCGTCTTCATCGACGGCGGTGGTCTGCCCCTGGTCAAGGAGGACTACGGGAAGGACCCCGGATTTTACCGCTCACTACGGGCGGTGAGTGAGGGCAGGGTGTTCATGTACCTGCCCTACAACTACTACACCACCAACGTGGACACGGCGGTGGCCGACGCCTACTTCATGGGAAAGGTCATCTTCCCCGAGGCCTTCGAGGATGTGGACCCGGTGGCCAAGGCCGACGAGATCTATCGTTTCCTGTTGGGGAAGGACCTTTACGACCAGATGGCCCGGGATTTCGGGGGCTTCGGACCAGTGGACCTCTCCCGGTGAGGGATGGGATCACCGTGGGAAAGGAGGGAAGAAGACGAGACCCGAACCCAAGGTGACTGTAAAGGAAGGGGAGGCGGCGAGCCTGGTGGATGCCTACCGGGCTCTTGCCCGGAGGAAGGCGCTCCTGGTGGCATCCCTTTCGCTGGGAGCCCTGGCGCTCGCCGCCGTGGCCCTGACCCTTGGATCGGCCGGCCTCTCCCTCGCCGATGTCCTCAGAGCCGTGACGGGGAGGGCGGAGGACACGGTCTACCGCATCGTATTGCACATCCGCCTTCCCCGGGTTACGGCGGCCCTGTTGGCCGGCACGGGACTGGCCGTGGTGGGTTGCGTGATGCAGAACCTATTGGTAAACCCGCTGGCTTCTGACTACACCCTGGGAATCTCCCAGGGGGCCGCCTTCGGGGCGGCGGTGGCCATAGTCTTCCTGGGAGCTGGCTCCACCCAAAGCACCACCCTGGACGCGGTGTGGGTGAGGAACCCCTACCTGGTCACCCTCTTCGCCTTCCTGGGAGCCATCCTCACCACGCTGGTGGTGCTGGGCATGGCCGGGTTGAGGAGGATGGCACCCGAGGCCCTGGTGCTGGCTGGTATCGCCATGGGGGCGCTCTTCTCCGCTGGGACGGTGATAGTGCAGTATTTCGCCAATGATGTACAGGTGGCCTCAGTGGTCTTTTGGACCTTCGGGGACTTAGGAAGGGCTACCTGGAAGGAACTGGCGGTGATGGCCTTGGTCATATTTCCCGTCACCGCTTTCTTCATTCTCAAGCGGTGGGACCTCAACGCTCTGGCCGCCGGTGACGAGACGGCGAAGAGCCTGGGGGTGAGGGCGGAGAGGTTGAGGCCGGTGGGGATGCTGCTGGCCTCGCTCGCGGCCGCCGTCTCCGTAGCCTTCCTCGGCATAATAGCCTTCGTAGGCCTGGTGGCCCCCCACATGATGAGGAGGATCGTGGGCTCCGATTACCGTTACCTGCTCCCCGGCTCCGCGGCGGCGGGAGCGCTGTTGTTACTGGCATCGGACACGGTGGGGAGGACGATGATGGCCCCTGTGGTATTGCCGGTGGGTGCCATCACCTCCTTCCTGGGGGCCCCCCTCTTCGTGTACCTGCTTTTGCGGGGACGCGGGAGATGATACCGCCTTTCTCTCGGCGGAGGGCAAGGGCCAGCTTGACCGGCCAGAGCCAGGCGACGGGGAGTAAGATGGATTGCTAAAGGGAGGTGAACCCATGCCGGTGGCGGAATCGACCCTCACCGGGGAAGGGTTGGAGATAACCTGGGAACGGAACGCCCTGGAGCTGGAAGCTGTTTCCTTTTCCTACCCCTCTTGGGATGTGCTCAGGGGGGTTACCTTCCGCCTGCGCTATGGGGAGGTCTGCTCGGTGCTGGGCAACAACGGGGCAGGTAAGACCACATTGCTCAAGTGTATTTTGGGCATCCTCAAGCCGTCCGACGGGGTGGTCTTGGTGGAGGGTGACTGTGCCCTGTCCCTGCGGCCGACGGAAAGGGCCAGAAGGATGGGTTATGTGCCCCAGCGCCATGATGGCCACCATCGGCTGACCGTCTTCGAGGCGGTTCTCTTGGGGAGAAAGCCCTACGTGAACTGGTCGGCAGGACGCAGGGACCTGGAGGTGGTGGAGTCGGTGCTGGGGAGGCTCGGGCTTTCCCACCTTTCCCTCCGTTACACCGACGAGCTTAGCGGAGGAGAGCTCCAGAAGGTCATCATAGCCAGGGCGCTGGCGCAGGAACCCAGGATAATATTGCTGGACGAGCCCACCAATAACCTGGACCTCCGGAACCAAGTGGAGATGATGGATATACTGCGCTCGGAAGCACGCCGTTCCGGGCTATGCGTGCTCTCCGCCATCCATGACATAAACCTGGCCTTGCGCTACTCGGACAAGTTCGTGATCCTGAAGGACGGACGCGTCCAACGGTGGGGAGGGCCGGAGGTCGTCACGGAGGAGGCCGTGGAGGAGGCCTACGGGGTGAGGGTGAAGATGGTGGACCTTGACGGGGTGAGATGCTGCCTCCCCGTCGCCCCGGGGACATCCGGTAATCCCGGGGGTAAGAGTCAGTGAACCCTCCCCCGGCCCCACTGGCACCCGCTGGCGGGAGGCGGTGTTGATGATGATCAAGGAATGGCCATGTTACCATGGGGAGAGGTGGATATTTCCAGGTAATGGAAGGAAGGTCCTCGTGCGGTGCTGGCGCAGGCGTTGGGGCCAATCTGACATGCCTTTCTAGGGGATGAATCGTCCCGGGAGCAGGATGGGAGAGAAGGCTGCCACGGGGAAGGAAGCCAGGGAGGTGGGAGATGGACGCATTCCTGGGCAGGGAATTCCGGCTGGTGCCCATAGGGATCATCCGCTCACCCTACCGTGAACAGGGCCAGGCGCCCTTTCAGGGGAGGTTTTCGGATGAGGTTTCCCGCATCGAGGTCTTTCCCCGCTACGGGCCAGGGCTGAAGGACATAGAACGGTGCACCCACCTTTACGTCATCTACTGGGCGGATAAAGCCTCCCGGGAGGAGCTCCAGGTGGTCACCCCCTGGGGGCCGGAGCCCAAGGGGGTCTTCGCCTGCCGTTCCCCCTCACGGCCTAACCCCCTCAACCTCTGCGTGGTGGAGTTGTTGGAAAGAAAAGGTAACGTGCTCGTGGTCAGGGGGCTGGACGCGCTGGACGGGAGCCCCCTGGTGGACCTCAAGCCCTACAGCTCTGCCTTGGACGCTGTTGAGGGAGCCCACATCGGGTGGTTCGAGGAGGATCGGTGACCGGGGCGCCCGGACCATGGCCGAAAGATATGCGCTCGGAGTGGGTTTTCGGGGGGGGATATGGCGGCCCTGCCACAACCAACCAGACTTGATTTACCACCGGGTTTACCCCTCGAGCCATCCCGGATTATGCTGGGAAATGCAGGAGTTCCTCTGGGATGACCATGGGTCGTTTGGTGGTGAGGGCAACTCCCGGGAGGGTACCGGGCGAGAGCCCGACCGAGAGATTCCGAGGGGGGATGGGGAATGGATTGGACGAGGATCCTGGATAAGATCAGCCGGCCGATCGTGGCCCGCGTTATAAAGAACCGCTGGGGCTACACGGATGAGGAATTCCGTAGGGCCATGGACACCGGGCTCTTCGACATCTTGAGCGTGAGGGCCCTCATGTACTGGCTCAAGGCCGAGCCGGTTTGCTCGAGGAACTGCTCGGCTTGTCACAATGAGGGAAGACCTCTTTACTTCAACCCCATGGGGATGCTGGTTCGACACAAGTGCCCGCCTGCCGTGTGTATCCACGGCCTTTCCCAGCTCTCCCCGCTTATTTACGATTACTACGATCACATGATCAGGGGTGCCGATCCCCGGGAGATGGTCTTCGACCACGTGACCTGCACCGACTTGGGACTGGAATACGGAGGGATGGGGAGCAACCTCTTCCGCCTATCCTACGAGCGAATGCCCCTGATGGAGGTAGCTCGTTTCCTCTTGAGCATGGCCCCCTACCTGTTCGTGAGGAACCGGCGGGCGAGGGGAGAGTGCCGAGCGTTGGAAGAGGCTCCCAGGAGTGGGGGGCCTGAGCCCACTGAGTTCATGAAAAGGGCACCCTTAAGCGAGGAGGAGTTGGAGGCCTTTCTCGCCTCGCCCAAGAGGGTCAGGCGTCTTCGTTCCATCGAGAAGTTCCAGGATCGCCGCATCGTGGTCAAGGTGGTATCCTCCAGCGCCTGCCTGGCGGGTCACCGCGAGGGGGACGTGTTCCTCCTGGACCTGGTGGGTAGGGTGCTCCCGGAGTCGACGGAAAAGGGCGTCTGCATCATGGCTTTGGCCAAGATTTGGTGGCGCGTTCTCCTCATGCTGGAAAG
>JAPWVA010000153.1 GCA_028275245.1 Actinomycetota bacterium | reverse complement strand
GTGTTGCCGTAGCCAGGACCTCCATCTCCAACTGATCCAGCTCATCCCGGGAAGGTCCTCCCGGGATTAATATACCCCCATAGGTATAGGAGGTGGTGGGGATGAGGCACAAGATGCCCTGGGTTGATCGCTTAAAGTGCGATGTGGCGGAGGTGGGCGAATCGTGCAAAGCCGCCAAGCACTGCCCTCATGCGGCCTTTACCGTAACGTGGAAGCCGGGGGATGAAAACGGGCAATACGATATCCTCATCGATCTGGAGAGGTGCCGTCGCTGCGGGGAGTGTTCCCACGCCTGCGACAAGTTCGCCGTGAAGATGGTCTGACCAAGGCGATAGCGCTCCCGGGATGGCGGGCATGGCCAAACCGATGTAAAGAAGGGAGGTAGGGAAAGGTGTCGGAATCCCCGAGGGAATTCATCAAGAGGTACCATTACGCCCTGGTGAAGGGGGTAGGCGACCGTCTGGAGAATCTGAAGTCCAGGATCGGCTCCACCTGGGCGGAGGAGTTCCTGCGAAAATCGGGTAACATAGATGAGATGAGCGATTTCGCCGCCGCATACGAGGATTTCCTCCGCCGGGAACTCAACTTCTGCGAGGATGTGAAGGTGGAGGGATCCGATGGAGAGCTTATGGTAGACATAAAAGGGTGCCACATATGCTTCGGCAACGATGAGCTGAGGAAGGAGGGCTCCCCTACCATGTGCCCCCTGATCCCCACCGGGTTATTCTCCCTGAGGCGGGTGGCGGGGAAAAATGCCTCCCTCGCCCGGGTGGACAAACCCGGCCCGGTGGGTGAATGTCGCATAGTCTATCAGGTGAAGGACGGAAGGAGTTGACGCGGCCGGAAACCCGTCTCCGGTGAAGGCGGGTGCGAGGAAAGGAGGTAGGCGATGCGGTATAGGTTCATGGTACCCCGGGTGGCCCATTGCTCCGAGGGCTGCTGACTTAGGCCCCGAGAGGGGCCTGCGGGGAAAAGGGCGCGCCTGCCGGCGTGCCCTTTTCCTTTCCCGGGAGCATAGCCACCTCCCATGCCTCCGGCACAGGTCCGGCGCGGGATCGTTGTTGGCTCCTCCTTCCTTGGCGGACCGTTTCCCTTTCGTGTTAGTATCGTGGGCGTGCAAGGGGCTTCGGAGGACGTGAGGGCGTGGGGATGGAGAGCCTGAGTCCAGGCACCATCCCGACAAGAAGCGCGGGACCAGGGAAATGGGAGGGCGTTCCATGAGCAAGACCCTGTGGGACAGGATGCCGTACCGCCTGTACAGGGCGGCCCAGGAACAGAGGTTCCTTCGCTACCTGCGGGAGCAGGTCTATCCTTTCAGCCCCTTCTATCGGCGCCTCTTCGACCACCAGCGGCTAAAGCCGGGGCACCTGCGCAGCCTGGAGGAGATGGACTGCATCCCCTTCACCAGCAAGGCGGATATCGCCCCCCTTCCCGATAAACCGGAAATCCCCCTATCCTTGGTGCTCCAGCCGGACCCCGAAAGGCTGGGGGGGCTGTCCGCCGCCCTCCGGGCAAGGCAAGCCTGGCTCCGGTTAAGCAGGGGTAGGGGGGGTTATGTTAGCTTGATCCAAGACGAGTACCTTCCGGTACATACCCACTTCACCATCGGGAGGACGGCCCTTCCCACCCCCATCTTCTACACCCGTTACGACCTTGGCAGGGTGAGGGAGGCCGGCCGCAGGCTCTTCGAGCTGGCCGAGCTGAAGAGGGACGACATCCTCATCAACGCCTTCCCCTTCGCTCCCCATCTGGCCTTCTGGATGACCTACTTCGCCGCAGAGGCGGCGGGGATGCCCGCCTTGCACACCGGTGGGGGAAGGATCCTTGGAACCGAACGCATCCTGGATGCGCTGGAGCGCCTGCGAGGAAACGTGCTCACGGCCACCCCCTCCTACGCCTACCACCTCCTGAGGAGGGCGGCAGAGGAGGGGAGGGACCTGTCCCGTCTCCACACGGTGATCCTGGGGGGCGACGCCCTCCCCGAAGGCCTCAAGGGCAAGATCCAGTCCCTGCTCAAGCGGGTAGGGGCGGAGTCCGCCGCGGTGATGGCCACCTACGGCTTCACCGAGGGAAGGGTGGCCTGGAGCGAATGCCGCCCTTCCGCCTTATCCAAGGAAAAGAGTTCGGGCTACCACCTTTTCCCCGACATGGAGGTCATGGAGATCATCGACCCTGAGAGCGGCGATAGGCTGGATGAGGGGGAAGGCGGTGAGATCGTCTATTCCTCCCTGGACTGGAGGGGCAGCGTGCTGTTGCGCTTCCGCACCGGGGACCTGGTCAAGGAGGGTATCACCTTCGAGCCCTGCCCCTTCTGCGGTCGGAGCCTGCCCCGGCTGGGGTCCACCATCACCCGGGCCTCGGAGTACAAGGAGTTTCAGCTCACCAAGCTCAAGGGGACGCTGGTGGACCTCAACGCCTTCTACCCCCTGCTCTCTGGCCACAAGGACGTGTTGGAATGGCAGTTGGAGATCAGAAAACGCAACGACGACCCCTACGACCTGGACGAGTTGATCCTCTACGTGACCCCCGTGGAGGGCATCATCAAGAAATACTTGGAAAAGGAGCTGGTAAGTCTCTTGCAGAAGGAGGTAGAGATTACGCCCACCCGAGTGGTCTTCACGAGCCTGAACCGGTTGCTGGACCGCCTGGGTCTAGAGCGGGCGGGCAGGGAAAGGAGAATCGTGGATCACCGTCCCGCCCCGCCCCGGCCCGAGGAAAGCGGTTCCATGGAGGAGGAAGAAGGCCAGGATACAGATAACGTGTGAGGGGGTAGCCATGTACGTGCTGGCCATAGACCAGGGGACCACCGGGACCAAGGTGGTGGCCTACCGCAAGGACCAAAAGCCAGCTTACATCGCCAACCGGGAGTTCCCCCAGTATTTCCCCCGCCCCGGCTGGGTAGAACACGATGCCGAAGAGATATGGGAGGTGACCCTGGAAGGCGTGCGGGAAGTCCTGGAGGGGGGAAGTATAAGACCCAGCGAGATCGCGGCCGTGGGCATCACCAACCAGAGGGAGACCTCCGTCATCTGGGACCGGGAAACCGGGAAGCCTGCGAGGAAGGCCATCGTCTGGCAATGCCGTAGGAGTGCCGACATTTGTAGGGAGCTCAAGGAGAAGGGATATCAGGATCTCTTCTGTCGGAGGACCGGTCTGGTGCTCGACCCTTACTTCTCCGGCACCAAGCTCTCCTGGGTGATGGAGCACGAGCCCGATATAGCCCACAGGGCGGAGGCAGGGGATCTCGCCTTCGGAACGGTGGACTCCTGGCTCCTCTACCGCATGACCGGCGGCCGCTGCCACGCCACCGACGTTTCCAATGCCAGCCGCACCCTCCTTTTCAATATCCACGACCTTTCCTGGGACGCGGATTTGGCCGGCGTGCTGGGTGTTCCCCCCTCCATGCTCCCGGAGGTCAGGGATTCCAGCGGGATATTCGGGATCACCGACCCCGCTTCCTTTCTGGGGATAGAGGCGCCGGTGGCGGGCATCGCCGGCGACCAGCAGGCGGCGCTGTTCGGCCAGGCCTGCTTCCAGACCGGCATGACCAAGAACACCTACGGGACGGGGAGCTTCGTCCTCATGAACATCGGGGAGAAACCGATTCTTTCCGGTAAGGGTCTTCTCACCACGGTGGCTTGGGGCATCGGCGGACGGGTCACTTACGCCCTGGAGGGCTCCATATTCGTCACCGGCGCCGCCATCAACTGGCTCCGGGATGGGCTGGGGATCATCCAAGAGGCCCGGGAGATAGAGCCCCTGGCCAGGAGCGTGGAGAGAAGCGAGGGGGTTTTCTTCGTACCCGCCTTTGTGGGGCTAGGGGCTCCCTACTGGGACCCCTCGGCCAGGGCCTTGATGATAGGGATGACCCGGGGCACGGGTAGGGGCCACGTCGCCCGGGCGGTCATCGAGTCCATGGCTCTACAGACCGCCGACGTCATCGAGCTCATGGCGGAAGAGACCGGCATCCCCATAAAGGAGCTCCGGGTGGACGGGGGAGCCAGTGTGATGGACCTCCTCCTGGAGTACCAGGCCGACCTCCTGGGAGTCCCCGTGATTCGGCCGGTGGTGAAGGAGACCACCTCCCTCGGCGCTGCCCTCCTGGCAGGTCTGGCGGTGGGCTTCTGGAAAAACCTCGACGAGATCGCCTCCACCTGGGAGGCGGAACGGAGGGCGGAGCCCCGGCCCGGGAGGCACCACGAGATGGAGGAGTTGAGGAGGGGCTGGAAGAAGGCGGTGCAACGCTGTCTGGGCTGGCTGGAAGAAGGGGACAGATGAGGCTGCCCTGGGGCTCAGCCTCCGGGTAGGGGTGGGTGTCAGCGAAAAGTCGCGCGGGAACCGCCGCCTTCCCCGG
>JAPWVA010000152.1 GCA_028275245.1 Actinomycetota bacterium | reverse complement strand
CTGTAGCCCCACCCCCTGGCGCGCTTAGTAACGGGGAAACAACTTCCCGGGGTTGAGGATCCCCGCGGGGTCCATGACCTTCTTCAGGGACCTGAGGGCATCCAGGGAGACCTCCCCCACCTCCTCCCTCATCCAGGGCGCATGCTCGTAACCGATCCCGTGATGATGGGTGATGGTGCCACCTCCCTCCATGATGGCGTCGGAGGCCGCCCTCTTCGTCTTCACCCATTGCTCCTCCTCCCGGCCCTCAGGGGCCATGGGGGCCAGGAAGGTATAGTAGAGCGACGCCCCGTCACGATAGGCATGGGAGACGTGGCAGGCCACGATGCTCGAAAGGCCGTCCTCCGCGATGGCCCCGCGTATGGCGTCCCTCACCTTCTCGTACAGAGGAACCAGGTTTTCCCAAGTGGTGGCCGTCTCCAGGGTGTCCACCATGGCTCCCCAGTTGAGGAGCTGCTCGCGGAAATAAGCGGTGTCATACCTGGTCTCGTACCACTGCCGCCCGGGACTCGCGCCCAGGTGCAGGCCCCCGAACCTCCGGCAGACACGCAGGATGCCTGCCCGCAGGAAGTCCACTTCCTCCCGGTTGCCCTCCAGGCCCAATATCATCAGCGAGCCCGTCTCGAAGGAATACCCGAAACGTCCGATAAACCGTAGAGCAGCATCCTCCGCCTTCCTCTTCCAGGCCTTACCGGTGGTCTTCCGGATGGCCTGGGCTAGACCGGTCTCCTCGTCGTTGGAAAGCCTTACGCAGGTGGGGACCAGGTCCTGCTGCATCATATCGCGGATGGCCTCCACCCCGGAGGCGAAGTCCTTGAAGATAAGACCCCGGTAATCCATCACCTCGGGAAGGGGCCTGACCCTCATGACGGCCCGGGTGATAACCCCCATGACTCCCTCCGAACCCACGCACATCTGGAGGATGGAGGGACCGGCCGCTGTGCTAGGCACCTTCCTGGTCTCGATGACGCCTCGAGGAGTGACCATCCTGAGCGCCATAACCATGTCCTCTATGTCCCCGTATCCCGTGGACTGCCGCCCTGAAGCGCGGGTGGCTATCCAGCCCCCCAAAGAGGAATGGTGGAAGCTCTCGGGAAAATGCCCCAGGGTGAATCCCCTGGGGTTGAGCTGGTCCTCTATCTCCGGGCCCAGGGCTCCCGCCTCAATCACCGCCACCTGGGAGACGGCGTCCAGGTGCAGTAGCCGGTTCATGCGGGCCAAGTCCAGGGTGATGGAACCCTCCATCCCGTCGGTTATGGGCTCCACCCCGCCGGTCACGCTGGAGCCACCCCCGAAGGGTATGACCGCCAGCCGGTGCTCCTCGGCCAGCCTGAGTATCTCCACTATCTCCTCCTCAGACTCCGGCCAGACCACCACGTCGGCAGGGTGGTCTATCCTTCTCAGCCGGTAGCGCAACAGGTCGCGGTAACTCTTACCCATGGAATGGCTCACCCGTTGGAATTTGTCCAAGGACACGTCCTCGTCACCGCATATCCTCCGGAGGGCGGAAAGGACGGTCCCGGAAACCCTGGGCTCCGGAAGATCTATCTCGTCAAGGGAGGGATCGGAAAACCGGTCGCGGCCCAGCTCCATGCCTAGCTTCCTCTCCAAGTAGGGCAATAGGTGGGCGCGGTTCTCCACATCGAAGACCTTGTCCAGGTTTCCCCATCCCCACCACCTGGAGATTCCCTCGCGATAATCCGACATGGTCGACCTCCTCTCCGCTTTCCCACGAGCCTTTCGAGAGTGGTCCTTCGCCTCCCGGGCTTTTTCCCAAAAGCCTCCCGTTGTGCCTTCTAAATCTTATTACACCCCGGCACTGATGCGTACGCGTCCAGTTCATAACCCGGCGGCCCATCTCTTCCCGTTCCGACCTAGTACCGCCAGGCACCCCCGCCAACCCCTTCCGGGAGCGTGGGGAGGTCCCACCCCGCGCGGATTCGAGGTTGATATTTCATCATCGCCGACTCGCCTGCAGTCACAGACCTCAACCCTCCTCATGCCAGCTCATATCCTGCCTTTCCTGTACCCGTGTCTTCCCGTTCTATTATTATTAAGGCGTTTGTGAGGATGAGGGCGTTTTGGTAGGGCTTTCCGGGAGAGTCCTGGCGCTCTTGGGAGGGAAACCTTGCTTTACGGCATCTTCTCCGATCCTCATTCCAACTTAGAAGGACTCCAGGCCGCCCTAGAGGAATGCCGGAAGGCAGGAGCCGAAAAGCTCGTTTGCTGCGGGGACATAGTGGGCTACAACGCGGACCCGGCGGCTTGCGTGGACCTGGTCAGGGGAAACAACGTGATCTGCATCAGAGGTAACCACGAGAGGGGGCTGCAGGACTTAAAGAACGGCCTTCTCCCCCCCATGAACGCTTACGCCCTGGAGGCCATCCGCTACTCCTACGAGAAACTCGACGAGGAGAGGCGGAGTTGGCTCGTATCCCTTCCCGACGAGCTCCTGGTGGACGGGATCTTCTATGTGTTCCACGGCTCTCCCTTCCATCCCGACGAGTACATATTCGAGCTGGTGGAGGCGGCCTACGCCTTCAGGGCCCTGGTGAACGACTACCCTCCCCCGGGGAATTCCCTTTGCTTCATCGGCCATACCCACGTTTGCGCAGCATACGCCTTCGACCCCGAAGGGAGGAAAGTACAAGGGTCAGAGGTGGCAGAGGATACCACCTACCTGCTCAAGCCCGGTTACCACTACATGTTCAATGCCGGAAGCTGCGGGCAGTACCGGGGTGGAAAACCCGTCTCCTCCCTGGTGTTGTTCGACTCGGACCATATGACGGTCTCCTTCCGCCTACTTCCCTACGATGTCGAGAAGGCCCAGCGGAAGGTGCTCGAAAGCGGGCTTCCCCCCTTCCTGGCCTTGCGGCTGGGCCAAGGGAGATGAAGGACCGCCCGGCCCTTGCCCCTCACCCTTATGTTCCGCTCGGTGAGCGCCCCGCCGGAAAAGGTCGCTGGGAAGGATCCCCAGTTGTCCTGTGTCCTTTTTCCCCGCGGTCTCCTCGGGGATAATTATGGCGACGGGATTGTCTTTACCCGGCAATCCACGCGGTTATGGATTCTTCCCTGGCCGGTTAGCGCGGAGAGGGGTTCGGTGTTTTACCCAGATACAGGGACAATGCAGAGGCAAGGGCCGGGAAAACGGGAGGCGGGAGAGGGATTGCGCCACCGCAAGTGAGCCCGGCGGCCGGGAAACCGGGACGGGGGACGCCCACGAGGAGGTAACGGTGGAAAGGGAAGACCTGGAAGCCATGGCGGAACGGGGTGATTACTCTGCCCTGGTGGAGGCCATGGCGGATCCCCAGCCTTTCATAAGGCTGCACGCCTCGGAGATCTTGGCCTCCCTAGGGGAAAGGGTGGTCCCACTGCTCATCGATGCCCTGGATCACCACCACCCGGAGGTCAGGAAGGGGGCTGCCAGGGCGTTGGGCGAGATAGGCAGCAGGGAAGCGCTCATGCCCTTGATAATAAAGCTCGACAAGGACATCCCTTCTGTGGGACAGTTCATAGTGGAAGCTCTGGCAAAAATAGGCGATTCCTCGGTAGTCCCCATATTATGCCGTTGCACCAGACATCACAGCCTACCCATCCGTTACAGCGCAGTCCGCTCCCTGGGTAACCTGGGAGACCGCCGGGCCGTACCCTTCCTCATCGACAACCTCAGCGACACCGCTAACATCGTGAGGCTACGCGCCGTGGAGTCCTTGGCCAGGATTGGTGAGCCCTCCCTGTGGTCCCCCATCAGCGAGCTTCTCTCCGACGAATCGGCGGGCGTGCGAGCAGCGGCAGCGAGGGCCCTGGGCAACATGGGAAACCCCAGGGCGGTGGACGCCCTCATCGGGCTCCTGGGGAGCGACGTGGAAACCGACTTGCTGGAGGCCGCCCGGGCCCTCGGGAAGCTCAAGAGCCGACGCGCCCTGGCCCATCTCAAGGCGGCGAGGGAAAGAGAGGGCAGGGAAAAGGTGATCCAGGCGCTAGACGAGGCCATCCGCCGCATCGAGAGCGACGTCCAGGCCTGACCTTTCTCCCTTTCCGCCACCCGACTTATCTCCTCTGAAGCACGCCCCGCCATATCTCTGCTTTTTCCGGGACTATCATGAGCTTTGGTTTTGGCCCTGCTCATAGCCGCGGACCACGCCAGGCCATATCTCCGCTGCTTCCGAGTGCTAAGCCTGTGCCCACCGGGCAAGCCCCGTTCTCGGATGACACCTCATAAAGCAGAGTTCAGTATCCCCGAACACGCGAAAATGAGGGGTTTTCAGAAAAAAGCCGGCGATTTCTCGGGATTCTCTGAAATCTTGAAGGAGGAATGGGTATTATAGCGAATAATGGATGTGAGAAACCCGGAT
>JAPWVA010000151.1 GCA_028275245.1 Actinomycetota bacterium | reverse complement strand
ACACCCTTATGCGTAGCCTTTCCCGGTCAATGACCTGGACGAACTCCACGTTGGTCCTTTCCGGGAAGTAAGGGTGGTTCTCGATGGAGGGCCCTCGCTCCCTTACCGGCGCTTCCGCAACGTCCTCGACGAAGATGACGAAGTGGGGGTTTCCCATGGATATACCGTACCCCCTGACGCAGTAGCCCTCGAATTGCAGGACGGTGGAACCGTCCTCCTCCCGCGCCTCCGGTGGTGGAAGCGACTGGGAGGCCAGGTCGGGAGCCCCCATGTCCACCTCCACCTCGTCTACCTCTCCGCCAGGCCCGGTCAAGGGGCGTACCAGGCGGGGTCCGGCCAGGGTCTCCACCAGGATCTCCTCCTTGCGGATGCCCAATACCTCGTAGGCGTATTTTGCCAGGCAGCGGATGCCGTTGCCGCACATCTCGGCCTCCGAGCCATCGGGGTTGAACATGCGCATGGCCAGGTCCCCGCTGGAGGATGGATGGGCGGCAAGTATCAACCCGTCGGCGCCGATGCCTGTCCTACGGTCGCAGAGCAGGGTCACGTCTTCCCGGGGCACGGGCAGGTCCGTGAAGAGCCCCTCCAGGATGACGAAGTCGTTTCCCGTCCCGTGGTATTTCCGGAAATCCATATCCCTTCCGTGATCCCGGTGAAATTCAAGAAAAAGTTAACGTCAAAGGCTCCCGGGGTCAATGCGTCCCCGGTCATCGCCCCTCGCTTCCCGGGGTGCTACCTCCGGCCCCGCCTTCTCCCTCCCAGGCCTCCCGAAGGAAGTTTCCTATTTCCCGGACCAAGTCAGGCCAGCCTACCCCGTAATCCTCCTCCCTCGGGCTAAACCAGCGGAGCCCCGGGATGCCCCTCAGGTATATGACCTGCCGGCGGGCGTACCTACGGGTGGCCTTCTTGATCCTGGCCACCGCCTCTTCCAGGCTGCACCTGCCCTCCAGAAAGTCGAAGAGTTCCTTGTATCCCAGGGCCTGCCGTGCGGTTCGGGAAAGCCTCCCACCCCTAAGCAACCCCCGGGCTTCCTCCAAGAGCCCCTCCTCCATCATCCTGTCCACCCTCTGATCCACCAAACGGTAAAGGAGCCCTCGGGGAGGGTTTATCACCGCGCCCGCGTAGGGTATGAGGAGGGGATAGCTTCCCCTTTTCCGGACGAAGCTGGTGAAGGGCCTGCCAGTGACCCGGTATACCTCCATGGCCCGGAGGGCACGGCGGGGATTACGAAAGTCTTCCCTTATAGCGAAAAGAGGGTCGACCTTGGCCAGGCGGCGGAAGAAGGCCTCCGGGTCATGGCGCAGTTCCTCCTCCAGTTCCCGGCGTATTTCCGGGTCCCCTCGGGGGGGGAAGCGCAGGTCGAATACCACCGCCTCGAAGTAAAGGCCGCTTCCCCCCACAAGGAGGGGAATCCTCCCCCTTCCCCATATCTCCTCCACCGCCCGACGGGCGAGTCCCTGATACTCCGCTACCGTGAAGTCATGCTCCGGGTCCACCAGGTCCAGTAGATGGTGGGGGACTCGCAAGCGTTCTTCGGGGGTCGGCTTGGCGGTGCCCACATCCATGCCCCGGTATACCTGCATGGAGTCCACGGACACCAGCTCCACCGGCATCACCCGGGCCAGCTCGAGGGCCAGGCGGCTTTTCCCCGCCGCGGTGGGGCCGAGGAGGGCGAGCACTCGTGGCCTGGGGGCATCGCAATCGCTGGGGGGCATCAGTGATGACGCTCCACGGTGAACCTATAAATCTCCACCGGCTCGTCGGGGTATATCCCCGCTTTGGCCTTGGCGATGCGTAGTTGCTCCTCCACCGTGTCCACGCCCTCCAGGTCGGGGAGGAGCAGGCCTACCCGGCTCCCCCTCTTGACGATGACTCCGTAGACCTTAGGGTCCAGGTAGGACTCGTCGGGAACCGGCTCGGGTTCGCTCAGCACGTCCACGCTGATGTCCAGGTCCTCAAGCTCATCCTCCCTCACCGGAGGGAACCGGGGGTCGCGGGTGGCGGCGCTGATGGCGTTCTCCACAATCTCCTGGGCCAGGCTTTCCCGGACCGGCATGAAGGTTCCGATGCACCCCCGCAACTCCCCCTTCTTCTTGAGGCTGACGAAGGCGCCGGCCCTGCCCCTGATCCCGGAGACCTCCTTTCCCAGCTCCGACGGGTCTATCTTCCTCCCCCTCCTCACCCACTCCTCGATGGCTGCCCGGGCCAGGCGGGCATGGGGGGTGGATTCCTTCCAACTTCCACCAGTCATCTCCTCCCTCCTTCCGCGGGCAGGTGCAGCGAGACCAGGTAACCGACCCCGAAGGGTCCCTCGTAGGAGAGCACCTCGTTCTTGAGCTCCCCGTCCTTCAGGGCCCCCCACATGGTGTGGATGGACCGGAGTCCGCATTCCCCCGCTTCCTCCACGAGGTCCTCGTCCAGGCGGTAAAGGGCGTCGAAGTCCCCGCTTTCGGCTATCTCCACGATGCGGCGGTCGAACTCCGCCCCTCGGGGACTGTAGCCAGCGGGAGCGCCCCGTATTAGGCGGTGGGACAGGTCGCCGCTGGCCACGAAGAAAGCCCTCCTCCCCTTTTGCTCACAGACCCGCCTCACCAGTCTCCCTAGGCGGAAGTGCTCATCGTAATCGAGGAAGGAGATGGAAAGGGTGACGATGGGAGTTTCCAGAAACTGGTCAAGGTAATAGAGGGGGACCAGTAAGCCATGATCCAGCTCCTGGCCGTATCCAGGCCGAAAGCCGCTGTCCATCCCGAAGAGGGGGAAGCCCTCCGCCTCGGCCGCCTCGATGAGGCCACTCACCAGGTCCACATCGTTCTCTTTGCGGATTCTCACCCCTGGCCTGCCGAATGAGGAGAAATCCCCTTCCAGGATCTCCCTGGTCCTCACTACGAAAGCGTCCCGGTAGACGGGGGTGTGGGGGGATATCATCACCAGCGTCTCCGGCTCCAGGGCGCGGAGGCGGTTCCCCAGCACCAGCATGGCCTCCCGGGTGGATCTCACCTTCTCCAGATCCCTACCCCCTATCTCCGGCACCAGCAGGGGCGGGTGGGGCACGATGCATCCTCCCAGGATCCCTTTTCCATCTTCCATGGGCTCACCCCCTCCTTTCCCGCTTTCCCTAGGGAAGGGGCTCGCGGGGCCACCGGCCCCGGTCTTCCCTTGCCCACCTTAAAATTCCCTCGCCCGCCTTAAGCAGGTGGCTCCAGGCTCCCATAAAGACTCCAGTTACCGGCCCTTTCCACCCTTAATCGCACGAACTTGCCTTCCAGGTCCCCTTCGGCCTGGAAGTGCACGGGCTTGTTTCCGGAGGTCCTCGCCTCCCATCTCCCCGGGTCTTTCCTGCTCCTTCCCTCCACCAGGGCTAGGTGAACCTTTCCCACCTCCCTCTCCAGGCTTCGCCGGGTCAGGTCGGCCGTGAGCCTGGCAAGCCTGGTGAGTCGTTCCAGCTTCACGGGTCGGGGCACATCGTCAGCCCATGCCGCGGCCCGGGTACCCTCGCGAGGGTTGTACATGAAAGTGAAGGCGGCGTCGAAGGCGCATCTTTCCGCCATCCGCAGGGTCTCCCTGAAGTCATCCTCCGTCTCACCGGGGAAACCCACCATGAGGTCGGTGGTGATGGAAACACCTTCCACCTCCCGCCTCAAGAGATCCACCTTTTTTAGGTATTCCTTGGAACTGTAACCCCGGTTCATGGCTGCAAGGACGCGGTCGGAGCCTGCCTGCAGTGGTAGGTGTACTTGTTTACAGAGGTTGGGAATCTCTGCCAGCGCCCTTACGGTCTCTCGATCCAGGTCCCGGGGATGGTTGGTGGTGAATCTTATCCAGACATCTCCCGGGAGTCTCTCCGCCAGCATCCAGAGCAGTTCCGCGAACCGGCTCTTGCCCGTCTCCCGGCGCATGTAGCTGTTCACGTTCTGTCCTAGCAGGAAGACCTCTCGAGCTCCTTGGGCCACGGCTTCCTCCGCCTCCCTGATTATCTCCTCCGCCGGGCGGCTCCTCTCCCTTCCCCGCACATAGGGGACGATGCAGTAGCTGCAAAAGTTGTCACAGCCCTCGATGATTGTGATCCAAGTCCGGTGGGTTTTCAGGCGGGAAGAGGGTAGAATGGTGGGCCGCAATCCATCAATCTCCAGGGCCACCACCTTCCTCTCCCGCGCCTCCTCCAGGAGCTCGGCTATCCTGGGATACTGGGCGGTGCCGAAAACCAGGTCTACGAAGGGAAACCTCTCCAGGAGCCGCTCACCCTCTTTCTGGGCCACGCACCCGCCCACCGCCACGATCTGCAAGGGCCGCTTGCTCCCGCCCAAGGAGGAGAGCCGCCCATAGAAGCGGTCCTCCGCGCTCTGCCTCACGCAGCAGGTGATAAAGACGAGCGCGTCCGCCTCTCCCGGGTCCAGCGCTAGCCGCCAGCCCCGGGATTCCAGGATTC
>JAPWVA010000150.1 GCA_028275245.1 Actinomycetota bacterium | reverse complement strand
CCAGGGATCTCCTGGCGGAGCGGTAAGGTGATTCCCGCCCTGAGCTGAGGAGTTGATGGCGGATGGGGCAATTATCTGGTGAGGATGAGATCCTGGGTCCCATGAATAGAGGTGTTTGTCGGGAAAAAGGATTTCACGATTGACATTCGTAGACACGGCGGATAGCGAATCGATGGCAGTAAGAGGAAAGGCATGCAAAGGAGGGTCAGCCATGAGGGAATACATGAACGGTCGCATTGTGGTTACCCAGGGTGACATCACCACCTTCCAGGTAGACGCCATCGTGAACGCTGCCAACAAGAGCCTTTTGGGGGGAGGCGGGGTAGACGGGGCCATTCACCGGGCCGCCGGTCTCGAGTTGAAGGAGGAGTGCAGGAAGCTCGGGGGTTGCGAGACGGGAGAGGCCAAGATCACCAAGGGATACCGGTTGCCCGCCAAACATGTCATACACACGGTGGGCCCGGTATGGCACGGGGGTGACAGGGACGAGGAGAGACTCCTCGCAGAGTGTTACAAGAACAGCCTCCAGCTAGCGGTGGATAACGGACTGAAAACGGTGGCATTTCCTTCCATCAGCACCGGAGCATACGGGTTTCCCATAGAGAAGGCAGCCCCCATTGCCATAGGGACGGTGAAGGAGTTCTTGGAGAACCACCCGGAGATCGAAAAGGTGTATTTCGTCACCTTTAGCGATCGCGACCTTGAGGTTTACCTGCGCACGGCCGACCGCATTCTTTCGGGATAAGAGCCTGGGAGCCCCGTGGCTCCAAGGGCGAGCCGGCCGGAGTGAAGGAGCTACCAACGGCAGGTTGACGGGACGGGGGAGATGCCCAGGATACTCTTCGTGTGCACGGGTAATATCTGCAGGAGCGTGATGGCCGAGGCATTTTTCCGCCGTTACCTGGGGACGGGAAAGGCCCTGGGGTGGGAAGTGGGGTCCGCTGGGCTTGAGGCGGAGCCAGGAAGGCCGCCGGAACTGGGAGTGGTCCGGGTGATGTCCGAATACGGCTTAGACGTATCCGGGCACCGGGCGAGGAGGCTCACTCGCGAGATGGTGGAGGAGGCAGACCTCGTACTGGCTATGGCCTTACATAATAGCCAGAGACTGGTGGTTCGCCACCAGGAGGCGGCTGGAAAGGTCTTCACCCTTAAGGAGTTCGTGATAAGGGGCCTGCCTCATGGGGAACACTTGGACGGACATCTGCCGGCGGAGAGGCTACGTTTTCTGATGGAGAGGATAAGGAGGATAGAGGGCTGGGAGGCCCCGCCGGGAGGGGAGGTGAACCATCAGATTAAGTCCTTTCTTCTCCACTATTTCCACCTTTATGGTCAAGAGCTGAGCATAGATGACCCGCTGGGACAGAGCATGGACTTCATGCGCCGGGTGGCAGAGGAGATAAGGGAGGCGGTGGACGAGCTGGCCGGACCGCGCCTGTTGGGGATAACAGGGGATCTACCCGCGAGGGGAGGAGGGTAATGTGAGTTTGCTGCATTGAAGGGAGGGGAGGAATGGAAGAGGTGATGTTCACGAGGAGGGAAAACATCCTACTTGTGGAGTTGAACCGTCCGGAGAGACTGAACGCCCTCACAACCACCATGCTGGAATCCATGGGTAGGGAGCTTGCCGGGGCCTCCCTGGATGATTCTGTTCGCTCCGTGTTGATCACAGGCAGGGGAAGGGCCTTTTGCTCGGGAGCCGACCTGGCCGGGGGAGGGGGCAGGGAGGATGCAGCCACGCCGGTGGGCATGAGGATCTCCACTCAGCTCTATGCACAGGTGATCCGTTCCCTGGTTGAGCTGGAGAAACCCGTGGTGGCGGCGGTTAACGGCGACGCCGCGGGCGCGGGGTGCAACCTGGCCTTGGCCTGCGACATAATCATTGCCTCCAAGGAGGCCCGCTTCATCCAGGTATTCGTCCGGCGGGGACTGGTGGCGGATGCGGGAGGTACCTTTTTCCTTCCCCGGTTGGTGGGCTTGGCCAGGGCCAAGGAGATCATGTTCACCGGCCGGCCGGTGGGGGCAGAGGAGGCCTTGGAGCTGGGGATGGTAACCGAGGTGGTGGCTGCCGACCAGGTGATGGACAGGGCCATGGAATGGGCGCAAAGGCTGGCCTCGGGACCCACCCGTTCCCTGGGAATGATCAAGCGCATGCTCAATTCATCCTTCCAGAACGACCTGTCCACCGCCCTGGAGATGGAGGCAACTTACCAGGGAATAGCAGTGAGCACGGCGGACGTGGCGGAGGGCATCACCGCTTTCCTGCAAAAGAGGGAGCCCAGGTTCCAGGGCAAGTGAAGACGCTGGGCCAATGGTCGGGGCTGGCGAAATGGGGAGGAGGGGTGCCCAAGATGAAAGCCCTTACCTTTGAATACAGCGTTCCTCGTTACCTGGCCACCGGGCTTCTTGCCAGGAAGTGGCCTGGAGTGGCCACGGGCGGCATGGCGCCGGTGGCCCTCCGGGAGGTCCCCGAGCCCGAGCTTCCCGGGGAGGAGTGGGTGAAACTGAGGCCGGTGCTGGCCGGCCTGTGTGGGAGTGACATGAGCATCATCCTCTGTCGTGAGAACCTCACGCTCCAGCCTTTCGCTTCCTACCCGTTCGTGCTGGGACATGAGGTGTGTGCCCGTATCACCCGTGCTGGCGACAAGGCGGGGAGTTTCCAGGAAGGACAGCGGGTGGTGGTCATGCCCATGCTGGGCTGTAGACCTCGGGGAATTGAGCCGCCCTGCCCCTCCTGCGCCGCCGGCAGGTACGCGCTGTGCCGCAATTTCACGGAGGGCTCCCTCCCCCCCGGAATGTTCGTGGGTTCCAACCGCGCAACGCCCGGCTTCATATCGGAGGCAGGGATCGCCCACGCGAGCCAGCTATACCTGGTTCCCGATGGGGTAAGCGATGAGAACGCCGTGCTGGTGGAACCCTTCTCCGTAGCGCTGCATATGGTGGTTTGTAACCGGGTGAGGGAAGGGGAGACGGTGCTGGTTTATGGGTGCGGGGTCATGGGGCTATGCACCATCTCCACGCTAAAGGCCCTCCACCCCGGGGTAAGGGTGCTGGCGGTGGAGCCAAATCCCCGAAATGCAGAATTGGCCCGGGAGATGGGAGCGGAGGAGGTGCTCAAGGGCGGGGGCAAGGAATTCTACCGGAAGGTGGCGGAGCTCACCGGAGCCAGGGTGCACGAACCCCTGCTAGCCCAGCCCATCTTGTCCGGTGGAGTGGACAGGGTGTTCGATACGGTGGGAAACACCCTGACCGTGGGCTCTTCTCTGCGGGTGTTGGCTGAGGGAGGGTGGTATAACCTTCTCGGTATCGGAGAGGTAAAGGGGATCGACTGGACGCCTGTGTGGCTGAAGGAGCTCACCTTGCGGGGCATCTACGGTTACAAGGGTAATCCGGAGGAGGAGTCCCTGCCCGATTTCGACGCCTTCGCCACTACCCTATCCCTCATGGAGGAGGGAAAGGTGGATCTCTCCCGCCTGGTGACGCACCGCTTCCCCTTGGATGAGTGGAAGAAGGCGGTGGAGGTGGCCCTGAACAAGGCCAAATACGGAGCGGTTAAGATAGTCTTTTATCCCGGATGAGACCGTGGCTGATGAGGGGTTGTAAGGAGAAATACCAAGTGGCATGACCCGCTAGGGGAAAGGAAGGGAAGGTAAAGGATGAAGGACCCCAGGGCTATAGCATTCTTCGACCTTGATCACACCCTGTTGGACGGCGCCAACGGCAACCTCATCGTCATCTACATGGTGAAAAGGGGTTTGCTGGGTCCGGGGGCCTTGGGCAGGGCGCTGCGCTACACCGTCCTTTACCGGTTGAACCGCCTTCCCCGGGACGAGGTGTACCGATGGACCTTCAGGGAATGCTCCAAGTATCCTCTGCCGGAGCTTTTAAGGTTACTGGACGAAGCTTACAGGGAATGCATCATGCCCAGGCTCTTCCTGGAAGGGGCGGAGACCATCCGCATGCACCGGGCTAACGGGCACCTCACGGTCATCGCCACCGCGGCCGGCGAATATATCAGCGAGAAAGTGAGGGTGCAACTAGGCGCCGACGACAAGATCGCGGCGGTGGCGGACGTGGAGGATGGTCGTATGACCGATCGTCTCCACCTCCCCCTTCCCTACGGAAGGGGCAAGGCTGAACTGGCGGCCAGGTATGCCCGAGAGCACGGCGTGGACCTGGGAGACTGCTACTTTTACTCGGACAGCGTGGCTGATCTGCCCCTTCTGGAAGCGGTAGGTCACCCGGTGGCGGTAAACCCCCAGAGGAAGCTGAGGCGAATAGCGGAGATGAGGGGCTGGCCGGTGCTCCGATGGAACACTCCCGCCGGTTTCAGTGAACCCTCCAGGGCAGAATACCTAACCTTCCAGTTTGATGGGGCCGAAGGGGAAAGGGATGGTTGACGGGGAGCCATGTTAGTCATATAGTAATGACATGTCAGTACCAAAAAAACGGAT
>JAPWVA010000149.1 GCA_028275245.1 Actinomycetota bacterium | reverse complement strand
ACTGCCCTTGAGCAAGAAGTAGACGCAGAGCAGGACGAAGGTGACCATCATAAGGTCGTTGTGCCCTCCCCCGATGCCCACGGCAAGGGCGATGGGGTTCCAGGCGTAGACCGCGGCCCCCACCCCCCTGAGCCCGGGGGAAGTGATATCCAATATTTTCCACAATATCAGCGTGTTGGCCAAGTGGAACAGGGCGAGGGAGGCCTTGAAGGCCAGGATGTTGGCGGTTATGCCGCGTCCGGCGAGCAGGGCGAGCAGTACCGTGAAGTGGGTGTGCACCGGCCCGTAGACGATTGCCGTGTTCTTCCAGTGGAGGCTGAGGTAGGCCATGAGGGGATCGTCCGCGAACTTCTGGGGGCTCAGAACGTAGGGGTTCTCGCGATGGAAGGCCGCGATCTTGGCGTAGAAGATGTTGGAGAAGAGGTCCTTGCTCACCAGCGGCGGTATCACCACCATCAAGGCCATCACCGGGAGGGCGAAGGCGAGGATGGAGAAGAGGCCCTTTTCCGGGCGGCGCCGGAGGATGTAAATCGCCCATCCGTAGGCCAAGGCCAGGAAAAAGACGGTGGCATAGAAGGAGGCCTGGAGCTGGAAGACGGAGGCCCTCCCCACGAAGATATACCGGAGGAACTCTTGGAGGAAATAGTTGGAAGACACCGACTCGTGCAAAGGGGAGAGCTTGCCGATGGCTCCGTTGGGCACCAGGGAGAGGCACCCCAGGAAAAGATATAGGACGAACATGAGCAGCAGCGAGAGGACGTAGGCGGATTCCGAGGCGAGCGCCGCCTTGGCCGACTCGGGATGGGGCTGGGCAGGATGGTTGCCATCCATCTCCGTCACCGTGGAAAGAGCCATTCCACCTGTGCCAGGTCGAAACAGGCCAGCTTGCCGGAACCGGAGGCCACGAACAGCAGACCATCGTCTGCTTCCGCGGACACCGGGTCGGTGAAGGGCAGGTGGAGTATCGCCGTCCTGGCGCCGCTTGCGGAGTCCAGGAGGTGGACCCGACCACCGTCATCGAAGACCATGATCTCGCCCTCCTCTTCCCTCACCAGTGGGAACAGTAGCCCCTCCCTCCGGAAAGACCAGGCCACCCTCCCGTCCGGGAGGAAGGCGGAGAGCGTGCCGGTCCGGTCGTAGTAGAGGAAAAGCCGCCGTGAGGCGTCGTGGGCTGTCCATGCCGGTCCGGGCAGGGAGGCCTTCCACTTCACCTGGCCCCGGAGGGCGTCAAGGCCCAAGACCTCCCCGTCTACGGTGGATGCCACCAGGGTATCGCCCAGGAGAGCGGGGGAGGTGTCGATGATGTTGTCCGCCTGATAAGACCAGGCCTCGGTCCCGTTTTCCAGGGAAAGGGCCACCAGTCTCCTCTCGTAGCCGGCCGCGTACACCAGCGCATCGCCCACCGCGGGGGGAGACTTGCTCCAGTTGGGCGTCTCGTACGACCAACGGAGCGCGCCCGTTTTACCGTCCACCACGTAGAGGCGGTTGACCAGGTGGAAGACGGAGTCGTTGTCGGCGAAGAAGAATACCATGCCGCCGCCGGGGACGGGCGAGGAGATTATCTCCCCCTGGGTGGGGAAGAACCAGAGGACCCTCCCGCTCCTCCCGTCCAGGGCATAGAGGCGCCGGTTGGCGTTTCCCGTGTACAAGTTCCCGTCCCGAAAGAGGGGAGGAGAACTGATCCATCCACCCAAGGAGACTTCCCAGAGAACCGCCCCGCCCCTGGGGTCCAAGGCCAGGACCTCTCCCTGCTGGGTGCAGGCGAAGAGGCAACCGCCTCCCCGGCGCAGGAAGGACTTGCCCTGGAGCTCCCTCTCCCAAACGAGCCGGGGGAACCCCTGTTTGGCCGATGCGGCCTGAAGCAGCGCTAAGGCGTGGGGCACCAGGGAGGGAGACGGCTCGGTTTCCCGGAAAACGGGATTCGCGCCGGGCCCTTGTGCCGGGGCACTTCCCAACAAGTTGGCCAGGAACAGGGCTCCCAAAAAGAGGAGGACGGCCACCACCATGCCCTTCAAAGTTACCGGGAGTATGGGGCGCCTCTTCACCCCCGGCCGGGCCGGTTCGTTGTCCCTCACCTCCCTTGCTCGCCGGAGCGGTCTCATCCCCATATCCACTCCTCCAGTTTGGCTGGGAAGGATGGCCACGAGAACAACTTCCCCCTCAGGAGGCGGGGTTCCCTTATCACCTCCGCATGGAGCACGGAGAGATCCGCAAGGAGCGCGGGATTAATCGCGCTAGGGTCTTTGGCTGACGGTTCCCTCGGCGAGGCCAGCTCGTCGGAGCCGATCACGATTAGGTAGCGGGTGTCCTCTTCCGTGCCGGGGAGGCAGGAGGGGTACGCCGGGGCTTCCCCGTCCATGCCCTCTCCTGCTTCCTCCCTTTCCCGGAGGGGGTTTCGCAGGTGAAAGGAGAGCCAGAAAGAGGCCACCAAAGCGCCGGCCGGGCCAGAGAGGAACCACCACCTCGCCCGGAACAGGAAGGGCAGGAGGACGGCCGCGGGGAGGATGAGGAGGAAGGTCACGAGCCATGCCCCGAGGAAGGCACGGAGGCTGCTAGCTGCGACGCCCCCTTCGCCGGGAAGGGCGCGCAGGAGGTCGAGGGGCGTGTTGGAGATCAGGGAATCGGTGAGCGCCCCATTTCCTGGCTCGCGGAGAGGGGGGGCCAGGATCACCACTTTCGAGGGCCTCCAGGCCTCCAGGGGCCCCGGTGAGGGTAGCCAGCGGGGGAGGAAGATACGGGATGCGTCCCCTACCACCAGCACCCTGCAGCCGGAGCCTTCCCTGCCGGCTTTTTCGCCCAGGGCCCCGACCAGGCGGGACACCTGGTCCTGCAACGCGCGCGTCCTCCGCTCGGTGCTTTCGCGCCGCCCTGGAAGGGCCGGCAAGAGGAAGGCCAGGCGTCTTCCCCGGAGGTGGGAAGCTATCGCGAGCGCCAGGTGCCGGGAGGCTGGTACCGGCTCCATGACGGCCAGCAGGTCCTCCTTGCCCCCGGACCATCCCTCCGTGAAAAGGACCTCTCCTGCGCCCTCCACCTCCAGGGCCTGCCATTGGGGAGGCGGCCATCCCGGCCAGCCCCCGAGGGCCTTCCTGCGCAGGAACCATCGCCTGACCTCCTCGGCCAGGCTAGCCGAAAAGGCCAGGAAGGCCGCGGCCAGCACGGCCCCTATCACCAGGCTCACCAGACTCATGAACCCCTCTATGTTCCTGACGTTCCGGTGCTGGGGATCGGAAAAGTAAAGGGCGTAGGCCAGGATGAAAAGCGCAGCGGCCAGTGCGTGGCTCCAGTTCCTGCGCAGCCTGCCACCATAGGGGCAAAGCCCGTGCCATCCCTTCGCCTGGACGGCCAGCACCAAAGCTCCCAGGCAAGCCAGGAAGCAGAACAGAACCGTTCCAACCACATCTTCGCGGAAGTTCTCCATGGTTCATTCCCTCGACAGGATCCGAGACCGGGCCCGCTCCAGGCCATAGGCCAGCGTGCGGTGAAACGGGCTTCCCAGGGGCTCCAGCCTTCTCGCCAGCCAGGCGCTGAAGGCGGCCAGTACGATGCCCGCCAGCACGTCGCCGGGATAGTGAACCCCGCAGAACACCCGGGCGAAGGACATGGCGGCGGCCAACGCCAGGAAGAGGCGGGAATAACCGCGGTGATAGGGTCGGGCCGCGAAGAAGAAACTGAAAGTGGCGGTGGCCGGGTTGCTGGGAAAGGACCAATCGGTGGGGCGGTAGAAAAGGAGATTCACCTCGTGGTCCACGAAGGGGCGGGACCGGTGGATGAAAGATGTGATAATCTGCAGCAACAGAGCGGAGACCACGATAGCCAGGAATACCTCCACCGTCCCCTTGATTCTCTCGCCGTCTTCCCGCCGGTTTCTTCCGGATAAGGCGAAAATCACCAGGGCGAAGCCCAGGGTGAAGGGCACGAAGTGGTCGTTGCAGAGACCCTTCATGGCCCCATCCAGCAGGGCGTTCTTCCCCGCCAGCCCGTTTATGGCCCTGAAAAGGGCGTAGTCCAGCTCCAGTATCCAGCTCATCCCCGTTCCCCTCGACGTGCTGATTATAATCCCCCGGTTGATTTCTCAGAAATCACCGGAACATTGTAGAATTATCCCATAGCGGAAGGTGGCCTTCACACCGCTTTCCGGATGGGGCATAATCGCGGGTTCCCAGCGTGAATGGCATCGAGCAGGGGTTGAAGCAATCTCGCAAGCACGCCTTTTTTCGACCAGTTCCAGGCCTGGGACGAGATAGGGCTTGAGAGGGGTGGAGATGGAAAGGAGCCTCGCTTTCGGCCGCCACGTGTGCCACATCTACCGGGAGGAGGGCGAGAGGAGAGGGGCGTTACTGGCCTTTATCAGGGAGGGCCTGGAGCGAGGTGAGGGGGTGATCTGCGTTGCTCAGCCCCGGCCGGCGGAAAGGTGGCTGGGAAGGGAACTGGGAGGTGCCCAGGAAGGTACCCTCC